>JAEETR010000171.1 GCA_016286595.1 Oscillospiraceae bacterium
CGGCGGCAAACTTCAGCATAAAGGCGCTTTCTCTGGGGTTTTTCATAGTCGCCCTGACCGCGTCGGCGATGACGCCCTCAACGCCCTTCGTCAGGTATTCCTGCAGATCAAAATCGCTGTCAGTATTGCTCACGTACGTGCCTCCGTTCGCATCAGAGCCCTGTCCGGAAGCCGCCTGAGCCCCGCCGGTCCGCGGAACGCCTCCGCAAGAATCTCTGTCGCTGTTTTTCGCTTCACATCGTTCACCCGCTATATCGGTTATGCTGTTCATCCGTCTTCCCGCAGGCACGCCGGGCTGTTATCGCAGGAACTCCTGTACAGCCGGAATCGTCTTGCCCTTCGGCCTTTTTTACAGCGGCAGATCGAGTAATGTACAGATTTATTATATTATAAATCTTCTCAGATTTCCAGATGTTTCATGGCCAAACGCTTTACCTCAAACCTTTTTGACGCTTTGACGCGGCCCGGCCATCCGCAGAACTGTTCTTTCATAAACGCGCAGGACGAAGAGACCGTCAGTGACCTGGGTTACCATCTGCGGGCGGCAGCAGTCTTTTTTCATTGTCGAACCGACAAATATTGCCCGGAATATCTCTGCCGCGTCGGGCAAAGATATAGTTGAAACACGCAAAAGCGTTTTCAATACGACAAAGGAGACTGATGCTATGTCCAGCAAGTCCAACAGGATCAACATCCCCGAGGCACGCAACGCCATGAACCGCTTTAAGATGGAGTCCGCCAGCGAGGTGGGCGTCAACCTCAAGGACGGTTACAACGGCGACCTGACCTCCCGTCAGGCCGGTTCCGTCGGCGGCCAGATGGTCAAGAAGATGATCGAGGCCTACGAAAACGGCATAAAGTAACGGCAAAAAAGCGGGGCGGTGAACTCACCGTCCCGCTTTTTCCTCTTCCGCACTTTTCCAACCGCTTCCGCTGTGATATAATCGGTATATCACATGATACATAAGGAGGCGCCTATGCTCAGCGGATTTATAGACCTGCACTGCGACACCCTGGCCAAGCTGACGAGGACCGGCGACAGCCTGCGCAAAAACGAGCACGATATAGACCTTGAACGGATGAAGGCAGCCGGGGGACTGGCCCAGTTTTTCGCCATGTTCATCCCCGTGGAAAAAGTCGAGGATCCCCTGGGCGGCTGTCTTAAGATGGTGGACTGCTTCTGGCGGGAGATGGAAAAGAACTCCGACCTTATCGCCTGGGCAGGCAGCGGCACAGACGTGGAACGCAACGCCGCCGCGGGCAAGATGTCCGCGTTTCTCACCGTGGAGGACTCCGGTATCTTCTCCTGCGATCTGGCGGCCCTGCGGGTGATGCACCGGCTGGGCGTACGCCTCGTCACACTTACCTGGAACTTCAAAAACAAGGTGGGCTCTCCCCACGCCACCCCCGAGTTCAACGCCGAGGGGCTGTCCCCCTACGGCATCGAATTCGTCCGGGCCTGCGAGGACACCGGCATCATCGTGGACGTGAGCCATCTGGGCGACGGCGGCTTCTGGGACGTGGCCAAAAACTGTACAAAGCCCTTTATCGCCAGCCATTCCGACAGCCGGGCCGTGGCCAACCGCAGCCGCAACATGACCGACGATATGCTCCGGGCTCTTTCCGACAAGGGCGGCGTGGCGGGTCTGAACTTCTTCGCAGACTTCGTCCGCCCCGGCACCGACGGTCTGTGGCAGAAGCTGGAGAACAACGCCTGCGACGTGACCGACGTGGTAAAGCACGCACTGCACATGCTGGACGTGGGCGGTGAGGACTGCCTTGCTCTGGGCAGCGACTTCGACGGCATCGGCGCCGCGCCGGAGCGCCTGAAGGGAGTGCAGGACATGCCCAATCTGAAGCAGGCCCTGGCCGACGCCGGCGTCAGCGAAAGGGTCGTGGACAAGATATTCTACGGCAACGCCATGCGGGTCATAAAGGAACTTTTAGGCTGATAAAACCGTACCAAATGCCGTAAGGAGGCTAATTATATGAAGAATTTCGTTTACAACACCCCCACTAAGGTCTATTTCGGCAAGGGCGTATGCGACGACGTGGGCGCTCAGCTCAGCGAGTTCGGCCCCGGCAAGATCATCGTGGTCTACGGCGGCGGCAGCGCAGTCCGTTCAGGTCTTCTGGGCAAGATCACTTCCAGCCTTGACCGCCACGGCATCGCCCACGCGGAGATCGGCGGCGTGGAACCCAACCCCAAGGTAGGCAAGGTCCGGGAGGTCATCGCTCTGGCCAAGGCCGAGAACGCCGATTTCCTGCTGGCGGTGGGCGGCGGCAGCGTCATCGACACCGTAAAGTGCGCCGCCTTCACCATCCCCACGGGTCTTGACCCCTGGGACGTTATAATGGGCGCAAAGGTGGATACAAAGCCCCTGCCTCTGGGCACCGTGCTGACCATATCCGCTGCCGGCAGCGAGATGAGCAATTCCATGGTCATCTCCAACCCGGAGATCTGCATCAAAAAGGGCCGCGGCGAGGAGGGCGTCCGTCCCCGGGTGTCCTTCCTGGATCCCGAGAACACCTTCACCGTTTCCAAATATCAGACGGGCTGCGGTACGGTTGACATAATGATGCACACCATGGAGCGCTACTACACCATAGACGACGACTCCGACCTGACCGACCGCATCGCCGAGGGGCTTCTCACCGCCGTGAAGAGCGCCGGCAGCGTGGCCGCGGAAAATCCCGAGGATTATGAGGCCCGGGCCACTCTGATGTGGGCCTCCTCCGTCAGCCACAACGGTCTCACCGGCTGCGGCAAGAACCTGCGGGGCATGGCCGTCCACGCGCTGGAGCACGGCGTTTCCGGCGTGTTCGACCGGGTCGCCCACGGCGCAGGTCTTGCGGTGCTGTTCCCCGCCTGGGCAAAATACGTGATGCAGTACGACGTGCGCCGCTTCGCCCAGCTGGGCAGCCGGGTGTGGGGCGCCTCCATGGACCTGCTGCACCCCGAGCGTACCGCCGCCGAGGGCATCGCGCTGATGAAGAACTACTTCCGCTCCATCGGCATGCCCGTGAGCCTTGCCGAGCTGGACATCCATGAGGAGGACTTCGAGCGCATCGCTGACGTTATAACGGCCGGCGGCACCACCCAGGTCCGCTCCTACATTCCCCTCGGCAAAAAAGAGGTCATGGACATTCTGGAGCTGGCAAAATAACAGCCGCAACGCAAAAAAGGCGGATACCCTGACGGTATCCGCCTTTTTCTATTCTTTCTCAACGAGTTCCGCCGTAACGGCCGAGACCTCGAAGGCCACCCGTTCCGTGGGCTCGCCCTCCACTACCTTTACGTATCTGCGGCTCTGGAGCCGTCCGGTGAGACGTACCGCGTCCCCCACCCTCCACTCCGCCGCCCTGACGGCCGCAAGTCCCCACACGATGCAGGGCAGATAGTCCGAGCGTCCGTAGCGGCGGTTCACCGCCAGCATTACGTCGCATATCTCCCGGCCCATGGGGGTGGTGCGGTAGACGGGCGGCTTGCACAGCGCCCCGTAAAGCTCCACGAAATTCTCGTATTCCCCGTCCGACGGATTGAGCTGACGGGCCAGCACTGTTATGACCAGCCGGCTGCCCGTACCGCTTCTGTTGTTGTATGTCCGCACCTCCCCCTCGACAAGGAGGCTGTCCCCCGGGGAGACGATCTGCGCGTCGGCCTGAGTACAGACCACGTTCAGCACGTCCCTCGTGCCGGACAGCCGCTCCACGGAAAGTGGGAAGGTGTAATAAGGGCCCAGCCTGCCCATATGGGAAAAGCGGGGCGGTTCCGTCACGTCGCCCCGGAGCCGCACCGTATTGTTTGACCTGTCCAATCGCTCCACCTCTCATAAGAAGTCTATGCTCCAATATATGAGGCGAAGCCCGGTAATATTAGCGCGAGGCCGCTTTTCGGCGGCCTCGCGGAGTTTCCCGCCGCAGCGGGTATAATATTACGACGTTCACAGCCGGGAGAAAACCTCGCCGATCTTCCCGTGGATGACCAGATCCGCCTCGCTGTCATAGGGCGTTGAGGACAGATTTATCAGCACCAGCCGATGGCCCCGGTAGTAGTTGATGAGACCCGCCGCCGGATACACGACAAGGGACGTGCCACCCACGATGAGCATATCGGCGTGACGGATGGCGCTGACGGCCCCGGCGATAACGTTGCCGTCCAGCCCTTCCCCGTAGAGCACCACGTCGGGGCGGATCATGCCGCCGCATTTGGGGCAGTATGGGATATCCTCCGCGTCCTGCACGTAGTCGCCGTCGTATCTTTCGCCGCACTTGACGCAGTAGTTGCGCAGGAGAGAGCCGTGGAGTTCATAGACGGTCCTGCTTCCGGCGGCCTGATGGAGCCCGTCGATGTTCTGGGTCACCACCGCTGACAGCCTGCCCTCCCTCTCCAGGCGGGCCAGATACAGGTGGGCGGCGTTGGGCTTTGCGCCTTTCACGATGAGCTTGTCCCGGTAAAAGCGGTAGAACTCCGCCGGGTAACGGCGAAGAAAATCGTGGCTGACTATCTCCTCCGGCGGGTAGGCGTACTTCTGGGCGTAAAGACCGTCGGCGCTGCGGAAATCAGGTATGCCGCTCTCGGTGGACACCCCGGCGCCGCCGAAAAACACTATGCTTCTGCTCTCGTCGATCCAGCTTTTCAGCCGGGCTATCTTGTCTTCTTCCATAATTCTCCTCGCGTAATAAAAACGGACGGCACGAGATCCGTACCGTCCGTTATCGTCATTATTTCACGTTGCCGAGGGTGCTCTCCTTGAGCACCACGTCGTGGGCGCCGCCCTCCACGATGCTGGTGGCGGACACCAGGGTCAGGACCGCCTTCTCCTGCAGCTCCTTTATCGTCAGAGCGCCGCAGTTGCACATGGTGGAACGGACCTTCTTCAAAGACAGGGCCACGTTGTCCCTGAGGGAGCCGGCGTAGGGCACGTAGGAGTCAACGCCCTCTTCAAAGCTCAGGCCGGTGTTGCCGCCCAGATCGTAGCGCTGCCAGTTCCGGGCCCGGGCGCTTCCCTC
>JAEETR010000016.1 GCA_016286595.1 Oscillospiraceae bacterium
CGGGACCCTGCGCGGGGCGTATGAACGGCGTCGTGCGCCGATAAATATTCAAATATTTACATGGCGGTTGTACACGGGACGATCCCGTGATATAATGACTGTACCGTTTTTGCTTATCGCGCCCCGCGCGGAAGTTCCGCGGCAGACCGGAGAGAGAAAGATGACGGCGCGGAGCGTATCACGGACGAGAGCGGCCGGTCCGAGATGAACGGCGCCGGAGAACCCGTCCGGCACGACGACGCGCAGAGGGAAGAGAGCATATTCGTCCGCTGACCGGCAAAGCTCCGGATATCCGGGGCCCGGCGGTCACCGCGGACTGTACAGGGAAGAGGGAAGAGGGAGGAAGAAGATGGATAAGAGCGCCGACAGGCAGTACACGGAGTTCAAGCTGAAAAACAGAACGAAGGTGAACCGTTATCTGAACGTGGTGATGTGGTTCTTCGTCATCACCGGGCCCGCCATAGCCCTGGGCGTTCTGGGCGGCGTTTTCCACAACGTCAGCTATCTGACCTGCTTCTATATATCGGCCATGATGGCGGTGCTTTCGGCGATACATCTGGTGCTGGTGAAGAAGATACCCACGTCCACTGCCACCAGCATATTCGCCCTTACCGCGCTGAACGTTCTGCTGGTCTACATGGCCTGCGTCCACGTCAGCCTGCATCTGACGTGGTTTCTGGTGCCGCTTCTGAGCCTTCTGTTCTGCGACAGATTCATATTCTTCTACGCGGTGGGCGTCAACTACGTGCTCATGGTGCTGACCACCTGGGTGACCGCCCCCTTCTACGCGATGACCAGGACCGATTACACGGAGCCCGCCGCGTATTTTACCGACGTTATCAGCGGACTGACCATCGAGACGCTCATCATGTGCGTCTCCGGCTTCATCGTTCTGCGGCTGGCCGTTGAGTACTATTCCGAGCTGCTGCGGCAGAACGCCACCATCAACGAGCAGCAGCGGTCCATGAAGGAGAAGATGGATATCCTCGACTCCATGGCAGAGATATACGACAACGTGAACCTTATCGACTTCGTGGAGAACACGGAGATGTCCCTGCGTGAGCCGGAGCAGGTAAAACACGGCATCGACATGGATAAACAGACCCATACCCTTATGAATCAGCGGATAAAGAACAGGGTCATGTCCGACCAGCTCGACGCCTTCCTGACCTTCACCAACATCACCACCGTCAGAGAGAGGCTTACGGGCAAAAAGGTCATCAGCGCCGACTTCATAGACGTGGTGTCCGGCTGGTTCCGGGCCCAGTACATAACGGCGGAGGCGTCCTCCCACGGCGTGCCCAACATGGTCATATACACCACCAGAAACGTGGACGAGGAAAAGCGCAGGGAGGAGCATCTGGTCAGGATATCCATGACCGACGAGCTGACAAGGCTCTTTAACCGCAGATGCTACGAGGAGGACCTGACGCAGTACAGAAGCGGTCCTCTGGGGGACGATTTCGTCCTGCTGTCCGTGGACGTGAACGGCCTGAAGAAGGTGAACGACACGAAGGGCCACGCCGCCGGCGACGAACTCATCAAAGGCGCGGCGGACTGCCTTGCCCTGTCCGTGGGCAACGGCGGGAAGGTGTACAGGACCGGCGGAGACGAGTTCATAGCAGTGTTGCGGACGGAGGACCCGGAGGGCATACGCTCTCTCATCGCGGAGAGATCGGCACAGTGGCACGGGATATATACAGACGAGATAGCCCTGTCCGTGGGCTTTGCCTCCCGCAGGGATCATCCGGACGCCACGGTGGACGACCTGGAGCGTATGGCCGACGCGGACATGTACGCCGAAAAGGAGAAGTATTACCGGGAAAAGGGCATCGACAGAAGACGATAAGATACCGAAAAACAAAAGGCGGCAGCCGCGGCTGCCGCCTTTTTATTTTTGATCGGGGATATCAATCGGTGCGGGCCTCCTGCTCCTTCTGCACCTCGGGCAGGGCGGAGTACATGGGTACCGCGTCCGGCAGGCGCCCCGTTATCTTCCGGTCGGAATAGTTCTTCGTTATCTTGACCACCAGCCCGGAAAGACACACCACGCCGATGAGGTTGGGTATGGCCATGAGGCCGTTGAAGGTGTCGGACAGGTCTATGGCCAGAGACGCGTCCAGCGTGGACCCGGCCAGGATCATCAGGATGAACATCACCTTGTACGCGATGGTGGATTTTGTGCCGAAGAGGAATTCCCAGGCCTTGGTGCCGTAGAAGGACCAGCCCAGCACCGTGGTGAAGGCGAACAGAGAAACGGCCACCGCGATGAAAATGCCGCCGAAGGTGCCGAAGTTGGCCTGGAACGCCTCCGTGGCAAGTCCCAGCTTCGTCACGCCGGAGATGGACGCGCCCGTCTCCAGATCCACCACGCCGCTGGTGAGGATGACCAGCGCCGTGCAGGTGCACACGATGATGGTGTCGGCAAAGACCTCGAATATGCCCCACAGGCCCTGCACCACCGGCTCCTTGACGTTGGAGGCGGAGTGGACCATGACGGAGGAGCCAAGACCGGCCTCATTGGAGAACACGCCCCGCTTGAAGCCCCAGGTCATAGCCTGGGCTATGATGGCGCCGGACACGCCGCCGGCGGCGGACCTGAAGTTGAAGGCGCCCTTGAAGATGGCCGCGAAAGCGGGACCCACCTCTTTGATGTTCATTATGATGATGACCACGGAGCCGATGATATAGAACACCGCCATGAAGGGGACGATGCGCTCGTTCGTCTCGGCTATGCGCCGCAGACCACCGATGATGACCAGTGTGGCGAGTATCATCACCACGATGCCCGAAATAAGACCCACGACGCTGCCGGAAACGGAGGGGACCAGAGTGCCGATGCTCTCGGAGATGGACACCACCTGTCCCATGTTGCCTATGCCGAAGGAGGCCATCACGGCGAAGATGGAGAACAGTATCGCCAGCACCTTGCCGGGTATCCTGCCGTATTTCATCTTGCCGAGACCGTCCCGCAGATAGTACATGGCGCCGCCGGACCACTCGCCGTTTTCATTTCTGCGCCGGAAGAATATGCCAAGCACGTTCTCCGAGTAGTTTGTCATCATGCCCACCACGGCCGCTATCCACATCCAGAACACGGCGCCGGGGCCGCCCATGGTTATGGCGTAGGCCACGCCGGCGATATTGCCGGTGCCGATGGTGGCGGAGAGGGCCGTACACAGCGCCTGGAACTGGGATATGGAGTGCTTGTCGCTGCTTTTGCGTATCTGGGCGGAGCGGAAGAGACCGCCGATGGTGTTCTTCCACATGTGGCCGAAGCGGGTGAACTGGAACAACCGCGTGACCACGGTCATGAGGATGCCTGTGCCTATGAGCAGCACCAGAGCGGGGACGCCCCACACGACGTCGTTTATCTTGCCGTTGACGTCGGCGAGACCTTTCAAGAAGCCTGACATAGATTTGTACCTTCCTTTGAACGTATTCGCAAATAAAAATAAGAGCATGCCAAGGCACGCTCTTACGGCAAAAGGAATGGTACGCCCAGCGAAAATAGACGAACGACTCTGTCCTTTTGCCTGAGAGATTAGCCGGGGGACCGGCTTTGCACCTTCGGCACCCGAATCTGATCGGGTTTCTCCAGAGGATCATCCACGGACAGTCTCCGCCTTTCGGCACCTGAGAGTTTCACTCCTTCGGTCATCCCGTGAGGGATATTTCCTGTCCGCTTCATATGATACGCATAATTATACGCGGCAGGGGAGGGACTGTCAAGACGTGACGGCGCCCGTTTGAAAAAGTTCCGGCTTTTTTTCACAAATTTTTTGATATTTGCCCGAAACGGATGTACAATCAACGAAAGGGCACGGCGGGATACCGGATCTCCGCCGCGTGCCCATCATCACGAAAAGAGGGCGGCAGATATGGAACGCAGAGGTCAGAGCCTGCTGTTAAAGAGCGCGATCCTTACAATGTCCTTCGTTCAGCTGTGCACCAACGCCATAGGACCCTTCCTGGCGGACATCGGAAGGGCCTTCCCCGAAGCGCCTACGGAAAAGGTACAGTTCTTGATGACGTTCCCCAGCCTTTTCGGCACCGTTTTCATGTTCACCTCCGCCGTCATCGCCAGAAAGTTCGGGAAAAAACTGATGGCCGTGCTGGGCCTTGCCATCGTGGCGGCCTCCGGCATCGGCGCGGTGCTGGCCCACCCGAGCCTGGGGGTGCTGTTCTTCTGGGCGGCGGTGATGGGGATAGGCTACGGCCTGGTGTGCCCCGTGGCCCCGGCCCTCATCGGGGAGTCCTTTCAGGGACGGGAGGCGCAGAACATGCTGGGCCTGCAGAGCAGCGCCGGCACCATCGGCAGCATGCTCATGACCCTCTTCGGCGGCATGCTGGCCGCCCGGGGCTGGTGGTACGGCTATCTCGTGTACCTCATAGCGCTGCCGGGACTCGTTCTGTCGCTGGCGGGCGTTCACGAGAGAAGGGAGTGCGCCGCAGGACCTTCAAAAAGCCTGCCGCTGCTTCCGCTGGTGAAACAGACGGCAAAGGTGCTCGTCACGGCCTTCGTTTTCACCTTCCTTTCAAGCTCCGTGCCCTCAAACCTTTCCATGTTCATCATGGAGAACGATCTCGGCAACGCGGGCACGTCGGGCATAGTGTCGGCCCTTTATCTTGCAGGCGGCATGACTGCCGGGTTCCTCTACGGACCGCTCAGCGCGAAGATTGGCTCAAAGACCTCCGTGCTGGCCATGCTCATCCTCGCCGCCGGCACCCTGGCGGCCTCATTCGCGAGGAATATCGCGGTGCTGTCCGTCATTTTCTTCTTCGGCGGCATGGCCATCAGCTTTATGATGCCATATCTGATGCAGACCCCCGGCAGATACCCGCAGGACGGCGCCTTCGTCTCCGCCCTCATCATGGGCGTGGGCAATCTGGGCCTTTTTTCGGGGCCAGTGCTTACTCCGGTCACGAATTTCATATTCGGTGAGGACCTGGCGGGCAACCGCTTTTTGATGATAGGCGTGCTCTCGCTGCTCTTTACGGTGCCGGTATGGCTTTTTTTCGTCAGAGGCGAGAGGAGAGACCCGGCGGCGCAGCACGGGCGGGGGAACTGATGGAGAAAAGGCGGGGAACGATACTCTTCTCGTGACCCACGGCGGCGTCATCGCGGCCATAATGGCGGAACTTTTCCCCGATGAGGGGAAGGACCGCTACCGGTGGCAGCCGTCCCCCGGCGGCGGGTATATCGCGGACCTGGACCGCGGGAAGTACGAACGGTTCTGAGTGCCGCTGAAAACGTGAGACGCAAAAGGCCGGGTCCGGCAGGACCGGGCCTTTTTGTGCGTCAGACGCACATAAAACGATTGAGGGCCGGGAAATGCTGTGATATACTTGAAATGCGGCGCCGGTAAAAACGATAAACCTTCGGAGCCGCTGTCGCGGAGGGGCTATGGCCGATATCATCGAGATAACCGATATTACAGCGCCGGAGCTGGACGCGTTCGCCCGGCTCACGGAGCCCCAGCTGCGTTCGAAACGCCACGCGGAGCTGGGCGTTTTCATCGCGGAGACGCCCAAGGTCATCCAGGCCGCCCTTGACGGCGGCTGTCGGCCGGTGGCGCTGCTGATGGAGCGGCGGCATATCGCCGGGTCCTGCGCCGGGATAATCGAGCGTTGCCCGGGCGCGCCGGTGTACACGGCGGACGACGCCGTGCTGCGCTCGCTGACGGGATACAGTCTTACCCGGGGCGCGCTGTGTGCCATACGCCGCCCTCCGGCAAAGACCGCCGGACAGGTGCTGCGCGGCGCGTCGAGGATCGCCGTGCTGGAGGATGTGACCGACTCCACCAACGTGGGAGCGCTGTTCCGCAGCGCCGCGGCACTGGGCATGGACGGCGTTCTGCTGACGCCATCCTGCGCCGACCCGCTTCTGCGGCGGGCGGTACGGGTGAGCATGGGGGCCGTGTTCAAAATACCATGGGCACGGATAGGAGATTCTGCCGACGACTGGCCGGAAAAGGGCATGGCGGCGCTTAAGTCCGCAGGCTTTTCCACGGCGGCCCTGGCTCTGCGGGACGACTGCGTAAGCGTGGAGGACCCGGCCCTCGCGGGGTGCGGCAGGCTGGCGCTCATACTGGGCACGGAGGGCGCGGGACTCAGAGAAAAAACGATAGAGATGAGCGATTTCGCGGTGAAGATACCGATGTCTGCGGGGGTGGATTCCCTCAACGTGGCGGCGGCGGGAGCCGTTGCCTTCTGGCAGCTGAGAAAGAGAGGGTGACAGGAACGAGATGGGTAAAAAAGGCATAAAGGCGGCCCTCACGACGGGGGCGGCCCTGATCTCCACGGCGGCGGGCATGAGCGCCATGGCCAAAACTGTGATAGACGAAGCACTCCGCAGGGAGGAGCCGGCCATAGTAAGGCTTTTCAAGAAGCCCTGGAGCGGCCCGGGAGAGCTGCAGAAAAAGTCGGTCGAAAACGGCGAGGCACTTAAGGCCGTGCCCATGGAGCGGGTGGAGATATTCGCCCGCGACGGGGTGAAGCTGGTGGGCCACTGGTACAAAAACCCCAACGAAAAGCGGGTCATAGTGGCCATGCACGGCTGGCGCTCCAGATGGTATTACGATTTCGGCGGTTCCGCCCGATTCTGGCGGGAGTCCGGCTGCAGCGTGCTGTACGCCGAGCAGAGAGGGCAGGGGGACAGCGGCGGCGATTACATGGGCTTCGGCCTGCTGGAGCGCTGGGACTGCCTCGACTGGGCCAACTGGGTGGACGCCATGACCGGCGGCGCGCCCATATATCTGGCGGGCATCTCCATGGGCGCCTCCACGGTGCTGATGGCGGCGGGCATGGACCTGCCGGAGAGCGTCCGGGGCGTCATGGCCGACTGCGGCTATACCTCGGTGAGCGCCATCTGGAAAGAGGTCTGTCAGAGCAGCTACCATCTGCCCTACGCTCTCGTAAAGCCGCTGGCGGACGCCTTCTGCCGCAGAGCCATCGGCGTGGGGCCGGACGAGTGGTCGGCACCCCGGTCGCTGGCACAGTGCCGTGTCCCGGTGCTTCTCATACACGGTACGGAGGATTCCTTCGTGCCGGTGTGGATGAGCCAGGAAAACTACGACGCCTGCGCCTCGCCGAAGGAGCTTCTTCTGGTGCCCGGCGCCGACCACGGCGTCAGTTATCTCATCGACACGGAGACCTACGAGGCCCGGGTCAAAGCCTTCTGGAACAAGTACGACGGATAATACTAAATCACAGCACGCGGCGCGGTCGATGACCGCGCCGCGTTTTTTTGTTTATTTGGATCCCGTTTTAGATGTATTACACAAATAATCCTTGCCTGGGGGGCGGCGCGGATGGTAAAATAATCTAAAGAAATACGACCGGACAACGTGAAAATACTATATTTTGCAAGGAGGAAGGAAATGTATCCGAGAAAACTGACCAGACAGGTCATAAGCGACCCGGATTATCCCGTCGTTGAGACCAAGGCGGGCAAGCTCCGCGGTCTCGTGGTGGAGGGCGCCTTTATATTCCGCGGCATAAAGTACGCCAAGGCGAAGCGGTTCCATCTGCCCGAGCCCGTGGAGCCCTGGGAGGGCGTCAAGGAGGCCATCATCTACGGTCCCGTCAGCCCCGAGTTCTCCACCGGCATAGCCAACGACGAGTACAACGTGCCCCACTTCCACTATCCCCAGGACGAGGACTGCCAGTACATCAACGTGTGGACCCAGAGTATTGACAGAAACGCGAAAAAGCCCGTAATGGTGTGGATACACGGCGGTCAGTGGGTCACCGGTTCCGGCATCGAGCTCTACGCCTACGACGGCGAGGAGATCTCCGCCTGGGGCGACGTGGTGTTCGTGTCCCTGAACCACCGGCTCAACGTCATCGGCTACACCGATTTCGGCAAGTACGGCGACGAGTACAAATATTCCGGCAACGCCGGTCTTGCGGACCTTGTCATGGCCCTGGAGTGGGTCCGGGACAACATCGAGGCCTTCGGCGGCGACCCCAACAACGTGACCATCATGGGACAGTCCGGCGGCGGCGGCAAGGTCCGGGCCCTGTTCAACACCCCGGCGGCCGACGGTCTTTATCACAAGGCCATCATCCAGTCCGGCGCCCACGCCGGCGACGGCGACGGCACTCTTGAGGAGTCCCAGTATCTGGCTGAGCGCATCCTGGCCCACCTGAACATCGCCCCCGAGAACGTCAAGACCGTGGAGAAGGTCCCCTACTACAAGCTGGCCCGGGCCGCCACGGAAGCCCAGAAGGACGTTGCCGAGAAGTTCGGCCATTCCTTCATGTGGGGCGCCGTCAAGGACGACGAGTACTTCCTCGGTCAGCCCGTGCTGTACGGCTGGCGTCCGGAAGTTAAGAACATCCCGCTGATAATCGGCACCTGCCTGGGCGAGTTCGACAACAACTACGCCCGCACCCTCATCCCCAAGGCCCTTGACGACTGGACCGAGGAGGAGAAGGCCGAGCAGCTCAAGGCGAAGTACGGCGACAAGGCCGACGCCGTGGTGGAGGCCTTCAAGAAGGCGTACCCCGGCCGCAACACCGCCGGCGCTCTGTTCATCGGCGACTGGTACCGTCTGGGCGCCTACGAGGTGGTGGCCCGCCGCGTCAAGGACGGCTGCGCACCCACCTACAACTACCTGCTGACCCTCATGGCCCCCCTGAACAAGGGCACCGTGCCCTGGCACAACATGGAGGAGGCCTACGTGTTCCACAATGCCCAGTATCTTGAGGCGTCCTACATCCCCGGCGTGTCCGAGGAGCTGCAGGATATCATGACCGGCGCATGGGTGGCCTTCGCCAAGACCGGCGATCCCAACCACGCGGGCATGCCCATCTGGCACCCCGAGGACGGCTCCGCCATGGCCACCATGATATTCGACAGGGACACCCACATGGTCTACGACCACGACAAGGAGCTCATGAGCTTCTTCAGCGGCGTCCGCGCCACCGGCCCTCGCGCCGCGGTCAAGCTGGGCGGCGGCCCGAGACAGAGCCTGTAAGCCGCGCAGCGGAACAAAGGCCAACAAAATCTATATTTCGCTATTTGAATAGCAAGGGGGAAATTTATGTACATGCGCAAGCTGACCAGCGAGGTCGTATGCACCTACGACGATCCCGTGGCGCAGACCAAAGCTGGTAAAATACGCGGTCTGAAAATAGACAGCACCTATCTTTTCCGCGGCGTGAGATACGCCACCGCCAAGCGCTTCCATCAGCCCGAGCCGGTGGAGCCCTGGGAGGGCGTCAAGGAGGCCATTCAGTACGGCTACGTCTGCCCCGAGCTGAATACGCCCATCGCCCACGACAACTATTACGTGCCCCATTTCTACTATCCCCAGGACGAGGACTGCCTGTGCCTGAACGTGTGGACCCAGTCCCTGAGCCCCAAGGCCAAGAGACCCGTCATGGTGTGGATCCACGGCGGCGGCTGGTCCACCGGCTCCAGCGTTGAGCTCTTCAGCTACGACGGCGAGAACCTGTCCGTCTACGGCGACGTGGTGGTGGTCTCCATCAATCACCGTCTGAACATCCTGGGCTACATGGACATGAGCCAGTACGGCCCCGAGTACGCCAACTCCTGCAACGCCGGCCTTGCCGACATGGTCATGGCTCTGAAGTGGGTCAACGAGAACATCGCCAACTTCGGCGGCGATCCGGACAACGTGACCATCTTCGGTCAGTCCGGCGGCGGCAGCAAGGTCGTTGCCCTGCTGCAGACCCCCGCGGCCGACGGTTATTTCAAGAAGGCCATCATCGAGTCCGGCGGCATGCGTCCTCCCGAGATGGACGACGACAAGGCCCGCGCCGTGGCTCAGAAGCTGGCGGCCCTGACCCTGAAGTACGCCGGCATCGCCCCGGAGAACGCCTCCGAGCTGGAGAATATCCACTACTACGATCTGGCCGACGCCTACGGCAAGGCCGTGTGGGAGCTGAAGAACAAGGAGGGCTTCACCGGCCGCGTCCAGCTCTCTCCCATCGGTGACGGCAAGTACTACATGGGCAACCCGCTGCTCAACGGCTTCCGTCCCGAGCGCATCAACGTGCCCATGATGGCCGGCAGCGTGTTCGGCGAGTTCTGCAACAACTACGTCATCAAGCTGGCCGAGGGCAGCAAGAACAAGTGGTCCGACGAGCTGGTCAACAAGCTCTTCGCCGACCGCTTCGGCGACAAGGCCGACGCCGTCCAGGCCGCCTTCGCCAAGGCCTTCCCCGACAAGAAGGTGGTGGACGCCCTGTTCATGGCCAAGGCCGACCGCACCAACGCCATCAACTGGGTCAAGGCCCGCGCCAAGGCCGGCGGAAAGATCTGGAACTTCCTCATGACTCTCGAGCTTCCCTTCAACGGCGGCACGGTGCCCTGGCACAACGCCGAGGAGTGCTACGTGTTCCATAACGCCCAGTACATCGAAGCCGAGTACATCCCCGACGTGTCCGAGAAGCTGCAGGACATCATGACCACCGCCTGGGTGTCCTTCGCCACCTGCGGCGACCCCAACCACCCCGGCATGATAGAGTGGCCCACCTCCTCCGCCGACGAGGTCAGGACCATCTACTTCGACAGGGAGTGCTGCGTCAAGACCAATAACGACGACGAGGTCCTCTCCCTGCTCACTCCCAACCCCGCCCGTGGCCCCAATCTGGATTCCCACGCCTTTGAGCACCAGATAAACGTGTCCAACGGCCTGGATCCCAACGTGTACATCTATTAAGCGACCGAGCGATGATAAAAGGGGCGCGGCTTAACGCCGCGCCCTTTCCACTGCAGATTGTCAAACCAAGCGCAGCAGCTGCGCGGCACAAAGCCCGCAGATATGTATATATATTTGCTTTTCATTATTGCCGCTCAGTGCGAACAATGGTATAATAATCTCAGTACGAAAGGAGGCGTTTTCATGAAATTTGAGCTGGTAAAACAGGATTTCGGCATGCGCCTTGCCAACATAGGCGGCCTTGACACCGACTCCGACGATAACCTTTACGTCTGCGTCCGGGGCGGCGACACGCCCATCGTGGTGTTCGACGACAACGGCCGGTGGATAGGACAGTACGGCCAGGGCCTGGGCGTGAGAAACCCCCACTGCGTCCATCTGGACGACGAGGACAATATATGGCTCATCGACTGCGACAGGAGCGTGGTATATAAGCTCAGCCGGAGCGGCGATGTGCTTCTGACGCTGGGCACGCCGGACCATCCCTCCGACACGGGCATCATCAACGGCGACCACCGGACCATCCGGTACCCCGGCCCGCCCTTCAACGCCCCCACCCGCCTCGATATCGACGGCCAGGGCCGCATCTTCGTATCCGACGGCTACAATAACTGCCGCGTCCATTGCTTCTCCCCCGAGGGTGAGCTTTTATACTCCTTCGGTCAGCCCGGCAAGGATGACGGCGCTTTCCAGATAGTTCACAGTCTGTGCATTGACCGGGAAAACGGCGACATCTATGTGGCGGACAGGGAAAACCGCCGCGTTCAGGTCTTCACCGCCGAGGGGAAGCTGAAGGCCGTGTGGCGGGACTTCCACCGCCCCACCGACGTGGAGATTTACGGCGGGCTCGTATATGTGTCGGAGCTGGGCGAGACGCTTTTCACCGACAACGTGGATTACGATTACCACACACAGCGCCATCACTCCCAGGTGAGGATATGCACGAAGGACGGCGTGCAGGTGGGCTCCATCGGCACAGCCGACATCGGCGCTCCCGGCAACTTCTTCGCCGCCCACTGCCTGTGCGTCAACAGCAAGGGCGACGTCTATGTGGGCGAGGTCAACAACTGGGATACTTACAGCATTTTTACCGCCTGGCCCGGCGGCGTGGGCATGCCCACCGACAGGCATTGCGGCGTGCAGCGGTTCAGAAGAAAACCGTAAAGCTCCGATTTACAGCGAAAAAAGCGAGGGTATTTTTACCCTCGCTTTTTTATTCGGTTTTCGCTTATTTCGCGTACTCCACGGCCTTGGTCTCCCTGAACAGGTTGACCTTTATCTGGCCGGGGTACTCCAGCTCGGCCTCGATCTTCTGGGCGATCTCCCGGGCCAGCAGGACCATCTCGTCCTCGCTGACCTCCTCGGGCTTGACCATGATGCGGATCTCGCGGCCGGCCTGGATGGCGTAGCAGGTGTCAACGCCCTTGAAGGAGGAGCTGATGGACTCCAGCTTCTCAAGACGCTTGACGTAGTTTTCGATGTTCTCGCGCCGGGCGCCGGGGCGGGCGGCGGAGATGGTGTCGGCCGCCTGGATGAGGCAGGCGATGACGGTGTGGGGCGCCACGTCGCCGTGGTGGGCCTCGATGGCGTGGACTATCTCCTCGCTCTCCTTGTAGCGGCGGGCAAGCTCCACGCCCAGCTGGACGTGGGAGCCCTCCATCTCGTGATCCACGCTCTTGCCCAGGTCGTGGAGAAGTCCGGCACGCTTGGCCTGGGCCACGTCCACACCCAGCTCGGAGGCCAGAAGCCCCGCGATGTGGCTGACCTCGATGGAGTGGGCCAGAACGTTCTGACCGTAGCTGGTGCGGTATTTCTGACGGCCTATGAGCTTGATGAGCTCCGGGTGCAGACCCCGCACGCCCGTCTCCAGAACGGCCCTCTCGCCCTCGGCCTTGATGGTGGCGTCCACCTCGTTCCGGGCCTTCTCGTACATCTCCTCGATGCGGGAGGGGTGGATGCGGCCGTCGACGATGAGCTTTTCAAGGGTGATGCGGGCTATCTCCCGGCGCACCGGGTCGAAGCTGGAGATGGTGATGGCCTCGGGCGTATCGTCGATTATCAGGTCGACGCCCGTCATGGCCTCGATGGAGCGGATGTTTCTGCCCTCGCGGCCGATTATGCGGCCCTTCATCTCGTCGTTGGGCAGGGGGACGACGGACACCGTGGCCTCCGCCACGTAGTCGGCGGCGCAGCGCTGGATGGCCAGGGTGATGTATTCTCTGGCCTTCTCGTCGGCCTCCTCCTTGAGCTGGGCTTCGATCTCCTTGATTTTGGCGGCTTTTTCGTGGGTAACCTCCAGCTCCACGTTCTTGATGAGGAGGGCCTTGGCCTCCTCCGTGGTGTAGCCGGAGATCTTCTCCAGCATGCTCAGCTGGCTGGCTTTGATGGACGCGACCTCTTCCTTGGCCTTGTCCAGTTCCTCCAGCTTTTTGGCTACCTGTTCGTTTTTCTTCTCAAGTGTCTCGGTCTTTCTGTCGAGGTTTTCCTCCTTCTGCTGCAGACGCCGTTCCTGCTTGCTTATCTCGGCCCGGGTCTGCTTGACCTCACGCTCATATTCGGTGCGGTCACGGTGGATCTCCTCCTTGGCTTCCAGAAGAGCTTCTCTTTTCTTGCTCTCTGCGCTCTTTATCGCGTCGTTGATGATGCGCTTTGCCTCTTCCTCGGCGCTGGTTATCTCCCGCTCGGACACCTTCCTGCGGTAGGTTATGCCCAGGAAAAAGCACACGAGGCCCACGGCCAGCGCGATCACAACAGTGAGAATTATCTGACCTGCAGTCATCTTAAGTAAAAACACCTCCTTATTTCAGATTTCGATATACATCAAGAACACCAGTTAACCAAAAAATGGAAACAGGTTTACATAATGCTATTCAAATCAGTTTACCACCAAAAACGTGCTTGTGTCAAGTATTTGTTTA
>JAEETR010000172.1 GCA_016286595.1 Oscillospiraceae bacterium
CCCCGTCAGGGGCTGTGAGGATAAGCTATGACTGACAGGACAGACGTGCTGGGCGTGGGGTTCGACAGCGTCACCATGGAGGAGGCGCTGGAGCGGGCCATGACCCTCATGGAGGAGCCCGGCGCAAAATGGATGGTCACGCCCAACCCGGAGATAGTATGGACGTGCCGTGAAAACGAAAAGCTGAAAAAGGCGGTGGAGGGTGCGTCCCTGGTGCTGCCTGACGGTATCGGCGTGGTCTACGGGGCAAAGATACTTGGCCGTCCTCTCAAGGCAAAGGTCGGCGGCGCCGACTTTGCCGCGAAGCTGCTGGGGATAATGGGTCAGAAGGGCAAAAAGGTGTTCCTTCTGGGCTCAAAGCCCGGGGTGGCGGAGGCCGCCGCGGATAAGATGAGAGAGCTTTACCCCGGCCTCATCGTGTGCGGCGTCAACGACGGATACTTCAAGGACAGCGGACCGGTAGTTGAGAAAATCAACGAAGCCGCGCCGGATTTCCTCATGGTGTGCCTTGGCGCGCCAAAGCAGGAGGAGTGGATGCTGGACAACGCCCCGGCGCTGAACGTAAGGCTCATGGCGGGCCTCGGAGGCACCCTGGACGTTTTCGCCGGCACGGCGAAAAGAGCGCCGCAGTGGATGCTCAGGCTCAATCTGGAGTGGCTTTACAGATTATGTAAGCAGCCCAGCCGCATCGGGCGGATGATGAAGCTGCCGGCGTTTTTGCTGGCGGTCATCGCTCAGAGACTGAGAAAGGGCTGACGGGGGAAGGATATGGGAAGACTTATCGTGTTCGAGGGGACCGACGGCTCCGGCAAGGCTACCCAGACCAGAAGACTCACGGACCTGCTGGACAGAAAGGGCATGGCGTACAGAAAGCTGGACTTTCCCCGCTACAAGGAGGAGTCCTCGGCGCTGGTGCGCCTTTATCTGGGGGGCGCCTTCGGCACCCATCCCGACGACGTGAACGCCTACGCCGCCTCCACCTTCTTCGCCGTGGACCGCTTCGCCTCCTACAAGCAGGACTGGGGAGCGTTCTATAACGACGGCGGCCTTATTGTGACCGACCGCTACACCACCTCCAACGTGGTGCATCAGGCGGCGAAGCTGCCCGGGGAGGAGCGGAAGAGATACGCCGACTGGCTTTTCCAGCTGGAGTACGATCTTATGGGTCTGCCGTCCCCGGATATGGTGGTCTATCTCGACATGGACCCCGCCGCCGCGGAGAAGCTCATGCGCTCCCGGGAGGCCGCCACGGGCACATCCGCCGATATCCACGAGCGGGACGAGGATTACCTGCGCCGCTGCCGGGACAACGCCCTTGAGATGGCCCGGTATCTGGGCTGGAACATCATAGAGTGCGCCCGGGACGGGGAGCCCCGCACCATAGAGGAGATAGGGGCCGACGTTATAAGTGCCGTATCCGCCGTTATTCCGGAGATAAGAGATGACAGATAAAAAGACGCTGCGGCGGGAGATGGGGGAGAGGATATCCTCCATGCCCCTGGAGCTGCTGCAGTCCGTTGACGAGGCCGTGTTCATGAACCTGACGGACCTGCCGGAGCTGCGGCGGGCCGTGAATGTGTTCGTATACTGGAGCTGCGGCCGGGAGATAGATACCCACCGGCTCATAGAGATGCTCCTGCGTCAGAAAAAGACCGTGGCGCTGCCCCTTATCACCGGCGCCGGAGTCATGGAGGCCAGGATCATCCGTTCCGCGGGGGAGCTGATCCCCGGAGCGCTGAACATACCCGCTCCGCCG
This sequence comes from Oscillospiraceae bacterium, assembly GCA_016286595.1. Taxonomy (GTDB): domain Bacteria; phylum Bacillota; class Clostridia; order Oscillospirales; family Oscillospiraceae; genus RUG626. Next base: position 1,757 of record JAEETR010000172.1, read on the forward strand.
GCATCCGCGCCGCTGATGGCCCCCGGCGACATAGACGTTGCCGTCGTCCCCGGCCTTGCCTTCGACAAAAAGGGATACCGCCTGGGCAGAGGCGGAGGGTACTACGACAGATACCTGCCCGGTACCGCCGCCTTCACGGTGGGACTTTGCCGGGAGTGCTGCCTTGAGAGGGAACTGCCCGCCGAGGACCACGACGTGCGCGTGGACTGCGTAGTCACGGAAAAGAAGATCGCGAGGCTCACGCAGAGCCCCGCGATGGGATAAGCCGCTGTCAGCAGCAGCCGCAGTTATTGCCGCAGCCCGTGCCGCAGCCGTTGCCGCAGAAGCCGCCGCCGCAGGAACACAGGATGATGAGGATAAGTATTATCCACAGACAGTTGTTCCCGCCGAAGAAGTTGTTGCCGTAGCAGTTTGAGCACATAGTTTTCTCCATTCCGCCGCTGCGCACGGCAAAATATAATGAGATCTCCCGCCGCCCGGCGCAGTCGAAAGCGGCAGGAACGGACCGGACGCCGCCCGCCGTGGTACGGCGATCCCGCCGTCCGGGATATACTATGCCGACAGCGGCATAATGGTTAACAGTCAGACAATGCGGCGCTTTGCGCCGCCGGACATCACATATGCAGCCGTCCGAAAGGACGGAGGAACGGAGCGTTTTATGGACGATTTTGACGATATCCTCAACGAACAGAGCGATATCCCGGCCGAGCCCTCGTCGGGGGGCGACTGGCAGGATATCGACGAGCTGCTCAAAAGTCTGAGGGCGGAGTATTTCCCCGAGGAGGAGAAGAAGCCCGAGCCGGAGAAGCCGGTCGAGAAGCCCCCCGTGCGGCGTACCACCTACGACCTGTCCATCCCCCCGGAGGATCTGCCCTTCTACGCCGTGCCGGGTGAGCAGGGCATGTCGGAGGACGCCGAGCCGGCCGTCGTGCCGGGGACGGACTCCGCGGAGACGTCGGAAGAGCTGTACGACGACGTGCTGGGTCTGGTGAACCGCCACGCCCTGCAGGCAAGGCAGGAGGGCGGCGACACCGCGCCCGCGCCTGCGACGCCGGAACCGGAACCGGAACCGGTGAAGGAGCCGGAGAGCGCTGAGGAGCCCCAGCGCAGCATAAGCGACGATCTGTCACAGGAAAAGCTCGATCTGGTATCGAAGCTTTTTGGAGGCGAGCCGGGAACGGTGCGGGCCCGGCCGGAAAAGAGGAAGGAAAGACCCGCACCGACGACGGAGGAGGATTCTTCCGCCGCCGCAAAAAATGAGGAACGTCCCGCCGACGGACGGGACAAGACTCAGGAGGACGAGGACCTGACTGCCGTATGGCCGGTAAAGCCTAAGATCAGACCCGCCCGCCCGGAGCGAGCGACGAAAAGGCCCCGGAGCAAAAGGGACAATCTGGACCTTGACGAGGAGGTCGTGGGCAGCAGAAGGTTCGACGTCGACTACGACTTTGAAGAGGAGATCCCCGACGTGAACGAGAAGGTGATCCAGCGGGGCCGCCGGAAAAAGACCGGGTGCCTGGGCGGGATAATGATGTTCGTGTTCGTGGTGGGGGTCAGCCTCATCCTGGCCCTGCTGGCATGGATGGCCGCCAGCGACGTGCTTGCCCTGAACAAGGAAAGCTCCGTGGTGGAGCTGACGCTGCCCCAGGAGATATTCTCCCAGCAGGAGCAGGAGAAGCAGGAGGAGGACGGCACCGTCACGAAGAAGACCGTCACCGTGGCGGACATGGACGAGGTCACCAGGATACTCTACGACAACGGACTTATAAAATATAAGAAACTGTTCTCACTGTTCTCTAAATTCGCCCACGCCGACACCAAGGTGAAGGCGGGCACCTATTCCCTCAACACGAATTACGACTACCGGGCCATCGTCAACGGCATGAGCTCCTCCGGCAAGCGGGTGGAGACGGAGGTCACCATCCCCGAGGGCTACACCATCGACAGGCTGGTGACGCTGCTGGAGAACGCCGAGGTATGCTCCGCCGACGATATGTGGGAAGCCCTGCAGGCCGATTACAGCTACCGGTTCCTGCTGGGCCTTCGCAAGGACGACAAGTACCGGCTGGAGGGATATCTCTTCCCGGATACCTATAAGTTCTACGTCAACGACAACGCGCAGAACGTGGTCAAAAAGCTGCTGAACAACTACAGCAACAAGTGGACCGAGGAGTTCGACGAGAAGGCGGCCGAGCTGGGCTATTCCCAGCGGCAGATCATAATTATCGCCTCACTCATCGAGCGCGAGGCCGGCAACGACGCGGAGCGTGCCGCCATAGCCTCCGTCATCTATAACCGCCTTGAGCATCCGGAGGCCGACACCGTGGGCCTTCTGCAGATAGACGCCTCCATCGTCTACGCCATGGCCCGGGACGGCGTCACCGGCGATATAAAGACCGATTACGACAGCCCCTACAATACCTATCTCCACAAGGGACTGCCCCCCGGACCCATCTCCAACCCGGGCCTTGCCTCCATCAAGGCGGCGCTGGAGCCGGAGGACACGGACTATTACTACTACGCCCTCGCCAAGGACGGCACCCACCGGTTCTTCAAGGACTACGGCAGCTTCCGCGCCTTCCTCGACTCCGACGATTTCGCCGGGCACTGACGGCGCCCTTGACAAAAAGCGAAAAAGAAATATAATATACCCGTTATATCAAGGCTCAAGCGGAAATAAGCGCAGTACAGCCCCACAGAGAGGGGAGGGCGGTGGAAGCTCCCCGGCGAAAATGCGCGAAGCCATCCGCAGGATACGTTATCCGGCCTCCCCGTGACGAGCGGGGCGGGCGGGCCCCGTTACCGGCCCCGTGAGATGCGCTTATACGCAATCAGGGTGGTACCGCGTGGAATTACGCTTCCATGCCCCTGCAATGGGGGCATGGAAGTTTTTTATTATCATCAATCCAACAACGGAGGAACAATAAATGGCACACAAGGCGTACGGACTCAACGAGCTGCGGGAGATGTTTCTCAGCTTCTTCGAGACGAAGGGGCATCTGCGTCTGCCCAGCTTTTCCCTGGTCCCCCAGCACGACAAATCGATACTTCTCATCAACGCCGGCATGACCCCCATGAAGACCTATTTCACCGGCGAGGAGACGCCCCCCCGCACGAGGGTGTGCACCTGCCAGAAGTGCATCCGCACCGGCGATATCGAGAATATCGGCCACACCGCCCGCCACGGCACCTTCTTTGAGATGCTGGGCAACTTCTCCTTCGGCGATTACTTCAAGCGGGAGGCGCTGACCTGGTCCTGGGAGTTTCTTACCAGCCCCGACTGGGTGGGACTTGAGCCCGACAGGCTCTATCCCTCCATCTACGTGGACGACGACGAGGCCTTCGAGATCTGGAACAAGGAGATAGGCATCCCCGCCGAGCGGATCTTCCGCTTCGGCAAGGAGGACAACTTCTGGGAGCACGGCAGCGGTCCCTGCGGCCCCTGCTCGGAGATCTACTATGACCGGGGTGAGCAGTACGGCTGCGGCAAGCCCGGGTGCACCGTGGGCTGCGACTGC
>JAEETR010000173.1 GCA_016286595.1 Oscillospiraceae bacterium
AGGGCGAGCGGGAGATGGCGGCTTACAACAAGTCCCTGGGCCGCTTCCATCTGGACGGCATTGCCATGGCTCCCAGAGGCGTGCCTCAGATCGAGGTCACATTCGATATAGACGCCAACGGTATCGTCAACGTCAGCGCCAAGGACCTGGGCACCGGCAAGGAGCAGCACGTGACCATCACCGCCTCCTCCAACCTGTCCAAGGACGAGATCGACAAGGCCGTGCAGGAGGCCGCCCAGTACGCCGCGGAGGACGCCAAGCGCAAAGAGGACGTGGATATCCGCAACCAGGGCGACCAGATGGTGTACCAGACCGAGAAGACCATCAGCGAGATGGGCGACAAGCTCTCCCCCGCCGACAAGAGCGAGGTGGAGGCAAAGCTGGGCGAGCTGAAGACCGCCCTTTCCGGCAGCGACACCGCCGCCATCAAGACCAAGACCGAGGAGCTGACTCAGGCCTTCTACAAGATCTCCGAGAAGCTCTATCAGAACGCCAATCCTCAGGGCAACCCCGGCGCGGGCGCGGGATTCAACCCCGGCGCCAACCCCGGCGGCACCACCCCCGACGGACAGCAGTACTACGACGCCGACTTTGAGAGCGTTGACGACGACAAATAACCTGTAAATTCATGGCAGCGGGCGCGTCCCATCCGGCGCGCCCGCCTTTCCCGCCGAAAGGTGTGAACATATGGCTGACAACAAGAGAGATTACTACGAGGTGCTGGGCGTAAAAAAAGACGCCAGCGACGATGAAATAAAGAAGGCCTTCCGCCGTCTTGCCAAGGAGTATCATCCCGATCTGCACCCCGGCGACAAGAACGCCGAGGCCAAATTCAAGGAGATCAACGAGGCCTACGGCGTGCTGTCCGACAAGGAAGTCCGGGCCCGGTACGACCAGTACGGTTTCGCCGGCGTGGACCCCAACTTCTCCGCCAACGCCGCGGCCGGCTTCACCGGCGATATCGGCGACATATTGAACGACCTGTTCGGCGGCGGCTTCGGCAGCATATTCGGCGGCGGCTTCGGCGGAGACGATATATTCGGCTTCGGCGGCAGCCGTTCCCGCAGCGGCCCCCAGAAAGGCAGCAGCGTGCGCATAGGCGTGACGGTATCCTTCCTTGACGCCGCCTTCGGCGTAAAGAAGGAGGTCACTATCCCCCGCACAGAAACCTGCGAGGTCTGCGGCGGCACCGGCTGCGAGCCGGGTACCACTCCCGAGGTCTGCTCCGACTGCGGAGGCACCGGTACAGTGACCCGCCAGCAGCGCACCCCCTTCGGCGTGATGCAGAGCAGGGGCCAGTGCCCCAAGTGCGGCGGCAGCGGAAAGATAATCCACTCCCCCTGCAAATCCTGCCGCGGCAACGGCATAGTCCGTAAGCAGAAGAAGATATCCGTCAACATCCCCGCCGGAATCGACGACGGCCAGACCATCTCCGTCAGCGGTCAGGGCAACGCGGGTGTGAACGGCGGTCCCGCCGGCGATCTGCTGATAACCGTCCGCGTGGAGGAGCACGACGTTTTCTCCCGTGACGGCAGCTCCGTCATGTGCGAGATACCCGTCACGGTGACCCAGGCCATCCTGGGCTGTGAGCTGCAGGTGCCCACCATAGACGGCACGGTGAAGTACAATCTCCCCGCCGGAACCCAGTCCGGCACCATATTCCGTCTGCGGGGCAAGGGCATACCCTTCATCCGCGGCGGCGGACGGGGCGACCAGTACGTTACAGTGCGGGTGGAGATTCCGAAGGAGCTTACCGCCGAGCAGCGGGACCTGGTGGAAAAGCTGGACGCCACGTTGGGCGGCTCCGGTGCCTCCGAGGGCGGCTCCAAATTCAAAAAATTCCGGAAAAAGAAATGATCATTCGCTGAAACGTCAAGGGCGTTTTCCCCACTTTGGAGAAAACGCCCTTTTCCTGTCTTTACTTTCTGTCCCGGCACTGTTAAAATGGAGGTGAAAGAATGAAACGCCCTCAGCGGCACCGACTGAAACGGAGGACATACGTATGAAAATAGCTCTTGGATGTGACCACGGCGGTTTCGGTCTTATGCAGAAGGTAAAGGCCCATCTCACCGAAAACGGCTATGAGTGCCACGATTTCGGCACCTATTCCACCGACAGCTGCCACTATCCCGTCTACGGCGCGGCAGCCGCCAGAGCCGTCGCCAGCGGCGACTGCGATTTCGGCATAGTCATATGCACCACCGGCATCGGGATTTCCATCGCAGCCAACAAGGTCAAAGGCGTCCGCGCCGCACTGTGCACCGACTGCTACTGCGCCGAGATGACCCGCCGCCACAACAACGCCAACGTGCTGGCCATGGGCGCAGGCGTCGTGGGCGAAGGTCTTGCCATGAAGATAGTGGACACCTTCCTCTCCACCCCCACCGAGGCCGTGGAGGGCAGCCGTCACGCCTCCCGCATCGCCCTTATCGGTGAGATCGAGGAGGGCAAAATATAATGGCATCCCGGGAGGGGCGCATTTACCGCAGAGGCAGCAACGCGCTGAAGATAACGCTGCGGGTGCTGGCGGTGATCGTCGTGCTGGCGGCCGCCCTGTACGTGGCCCTCTTCTTCCATTTCAAGCGATACATAACCTACACGCCGGAGGACACGATAGAGGTCGTGGTCCCCTGGCTGGAAGAGGAAACACCCGAAAAATAAAAAAAGACGGATGGGTCGACCATCCGTCTTTTTTTCGTTGTTTTACAGAAGCTTTTCCAGCCTGTCGGCCATGGGATCAAGCCAGGCGCCCTCGAACAGTTCCACCGCGCCCTTGTCGCAGGCGGCGGCCAGCCTGGAATCGATGGGTATCTGGCAGACGGTGTCGATGCCGTACTGCCTGGCAAGCTCTTCGACGCGGCTTTCACCGTAGATATAGTGCTTCTTGCCGCAGTCGGGGCACTGGAAATAGGCCATGTTCTCCACGATACCCAGTACGGGCACGTTCATCAGCCCGGCCATCTTAACGGCCTTCTCCACTATCATGCCCACCAGCTCCTGGGGAGAGGTGACCACTATTATGCCGTCCACCGGCAGGGACTGGAACACGGTCAGCGGCACGTCACCGGTTCCGGGAGGCATATCCACGAA
>JAEETR010000174.1 GCA_016286595.1 Oscillospiraceae bacterium
GACGGCCTTGTGAGCATCTACTCCAATCTGGCCGCGGTGCCCACCGTCACGGCGGGGGACGCGGTGGCGATGGGCTCCGTCATCGGCAGCGTGGGGGATACAACCCTGGCCGAGACAGGGGAGGTCACCCATCTGCATCTGAGCATGATGAAGGAGGGCGTCAGCGCAGACCCGCTGGAATACCTGCCCGAAAGATGAAAAAAGACCCGGAGAAGTTCTCTTCTCCGGGTCCGCTTTTTTACTTTCTTGCAACGAGAGCCTCGCCCGCGCGGTAGATGTCCCCCGCGCCGACGGTGAGGATGATGTCGCCGGGACGGGCCTCGGCGGCCAGCGCGTCCTCCAGCGCTTCAAAGCTGGAACAGCACACTGCCCCGGGTATCTTCGCCGCGAGGTCGGCGGAGGAGATGTTGTAGACGTTCTCCTCCCGGGCGGCGTATATCTCTGCCAGGAAGACCTTGTCGGGACGGCGCAGCTCCGCGGCGAAATCCTCCAGCAGAGCCTTCGTGCGGGAGTAGGTGTGGGGCTGGAAGGACAGCAGCACCCGCCGGTAGCCCATGGCGGACACCGCGTCGATGAGGGCGCGCAGCTCGCCGGGATGATGGGCGTAATCGTCGTATACGGGCACGCCGTTGTACTTTCCCTTGTACTCGAACCGCCGGGCGGCGCCGTTGAAGGTGGCAAGCCCCCGGGCGATATCCTCGCCGCCGATTCCCAGCACCAGGGCCGAGGCGGAGGCGGCAAGGGCGTTTTTCACGTTGTGCAGACCGGGCACGTTCAGCGCGATATACGCGGCCATCCTGCCCTCGTATATGAGAGTGAACCGGGTGTGGGCCCCGTCGAAAACTATGTCTTCGGCCCGGACGTCGGCGCCGTCGGAAAGACCGAAGGTGACCACGCGCCTGCCGCACCGGGAGACCACGTCCATGGTGTTGGCGTCGTCCAGATTGGCTATGACGACGCCGGTATCCTCCGGCACCAGCCGGGCAAACTCAAGAAAGGACTTCTTAACGTCGTCCAAGTCCTTGAAATAGTCGAGATGGTCCGCCTCCACGTCAAGTATCACGGATACGGTGGGGGAGAAGCTCAGAAACGAGTCGTAGTACTCGCAGGACTCCATTATTATGGTATCGCCCCTGCCGACCCGGTAGCCGGAATGGAGAAGGGGCAGGGTGCCGCCGATCATAACGGTGGGGTCGGCGTCGGCGGCCATGAATATGTGGGTGCACATGGAGGTGGTGGTGGTCTTGCCGTGAGTGCCGGAAACGCCGATGGCGTTTTTATAGGTGCGCATTATAAGTCCCCAGGCGTCCGCTCTCTCGAACAGGGGGATACCGGAGGAGCGCACGGCCATTACCTCCACGTTGTCCTCTCTGGCGGCGGCGGTGCGGACCACGAAGTCGGCTCCCGCCACGTTGTCCGGGCTGTGGCCGATCTTCACGTCTATTCCCAGGGAGCACAGATGGTCCGTGACGGCGGAGCGGTGCATATCCGAGCCGGTGACGGTGATGCCCATGGAGTGGAGCACCTCCGCCAGAGGCGACATGGATACGCCGCCTATGCCGATCATATGGCAGCGGGCGCCGGGGCGCATGTATTTTTCAAGTGCAGAAAGGTCTTTCATGAGATCTCCAGTGAAACGGCCGGCGTTGCCGCGGCCGGGGATTTTTGAGGATTGATATATTCACGTTCAGTAATTATAATACTCACAGGACAATATTACAACCTGAAAAAAGGGATACGGGAAGATATTATTCCGGTTTATTTCGGAAATAGCCCTCGAAACCCTGCAGGAAAGGGGCAAAACTGTTGGATAGGGTACAGATCCCGGGGTACGTTAAGGCCGTTCTCAGCGGTCTGGCGGACGCCGGATACGAGGCCTACGCCGTGGGCGGGTGCGTGAGAGACAGCATAATAGGCCGCCGTCCCGCGGACTGGGACGTGGCCTCCGCCGCTCCCGCGGAGCGGGTCATGGAGATATTTCCCCGCACCGTGCCAACGGGGATAAAGTACGGCACGGTGACGGTGCTTATAGGACGCAGGCGGGTGGAGGTGACGACCTTCCGTAAGGATTCGGACTACTCCGACTCCCGCCGCCCGGATACGGTGGAGTTCATCTCCGAGCTCCACGAGGACCTGATGCGCCGGGATTTCACCATAAACGCCATGGCCATGACGGCGGACGGCGAGATAATCGACCACACCGACGGCCGGGGAGACGTCAGACGCCGTCTCATCCGCACCGTGGGTGACCCGGACTCCCGCTTCGGCGAGGACGCGCTGCGCATGTTCCGGGCGGTGCGGTTTTCTGCGCAGCTGGGATTTGAGATAGAGAAGAACACCCTTGACGCCATTTTTCGGCTGTCCGGCACGGCAAAGGAGCTGTCCCGGGAGCGGGTGAGGATAGAACTGCAGAAGACGCTGCTGTCTCCCCGCCCGGAACGGGCGGTGCTGATGGCGGACACGGGACTTCTGGACGCCTTCGTGTCCTCCCGGGGCAGACCCGGAGGACAGAGCAGACTGTCGGAGGTGGGCTCGGAGGGACTGTACCGCATGTGCGCCTTCAGCGCCTTGCTGCTGCGGCGGGGCGCCCTTGAGAGGGCGGACCAGCTGGCGGCAAATCTGGGCATGAGCGTAAAGAACTGCCGCCTCATCACCGACGCATGCGCCGCCGCTCCTGAAATGCCCTCCGATATGGAGGAGCAGCGCTTTTTCGTGATAGAGCACGGTGAGGAACTCTCAAAACTTGCTGCCGCCGCCGCTGTGGGCATGGGCCGACCCGGCAGCTACGAGACGATGATGAGCACTGTCAGGTGGCACGACTACATAATGCCCGAGGAGCTGCCCGTCAGAGGGCGGGACGCCTCCCGGGCCGGATTCAAGGGCCCGGAGATCCGCGAGATAATGGTGCGGCTGTGCAAAGAGGTGGCGGCGGGGACCCTGGAGCTGGAGCGCCGCACGCTGACGGTCCGGATGAGGGAGATTAAGAGAAATGGATTTTGAGCTGGACGGGCGCGGGTGCCGCGCAGAGGAGATAGGCAGGGCGTCCGGCCCCCGGCCCCTGCTTGTGATGCTGTCCGACGACGGTGAGGAGTGGGCCGATATAAAAAAGCGGATCCTGCCGGAGATCCGGGAGGGACGATGCCGCCCCTTCGTTATGGCGTCCTTCTCAGTGACCGACTGGAGCGGGGAGTTCAGTCCCTGGCCTTTCACCGAGGACAGCGGCAGGGTTTACGCCGGAAACGCCGACAAGACACTTGATTTCGTCAGAAACAGCCTGATACCCGCGTTGAAGGAACGCTTTGAGCTGACGGGGGAGACGTATATCGCCGGTTACTCCCTGGCGGGTCTGGCGGCGCTGTACGGCTGCTGTTCCGGCGGCTTCGACGGCTGCGCCTGCTGCTCCGGTTCCGTGTGGTATCCGGGCTGGACGGAGTATCTGTCCGGCCATCTCCCCGGGGGAAGGGTATATCTGAGCCTGGGCAAGAAGGAGGAGCGCACCCGCCATCCCCTCATGTCGAAGGTGGGGGACTGTATGCGGGAGTGCTGCCGGATCATTACGCACAGCGGCGGCGAGGCAACTCTGTTCATGGAGCCGGGAAACCATTTTTACGACGTTCCCGGGAGGCTGAGCCGGGGCGTCGCCTGGCTCATTGCGGCAGGGAACGACGGGCCGGAGGGGACGGAATGATAAAACTCGTTATATTCGATATGGACGGCGTCATCATGGACAGCGAGCCCATGCACACCGCCTCGGAGAACAGAATATTCAGCGAACTGCTGGGCGGCTCCGATTACAGGGCGAAGGATCGGGTGGGCAACTCCGCAAGGGAGAACTACCTGAAGGCAATGGCCCATCTGGGGATACCGGAGACGGAGAGCGTCAACGGTGAGATCATCGAAAGACTCCACTTCACGTATACCCGGGAGGGGGTCGTCGCCTCCGGCATGGAGGTGACGGCTGGCCTTCTCGACGCGCTGGACTCCATGGCCGCCGCCGGGGTGCGGTTTGCCGTGGCGTCCTCATCGGTGGATTATTACGTCTATCCTCTGCTGGAGCATTTCGGTATCCGCGGCAGGTTTTCCGTCGTCGTCACCGGAAGCGACGTGGCGAGGATAAAGCCGGACCCGGAGATATATCTGAAAACCCTCGAGCTGGCGGGGGTATCTCCGGAGGAGGCCGCCGTGGTGGAGGACAGCCGGGCGGGCGTCCGGGCAGCGAAGTCCGCCGGGATAAAAACCGTGGTGGGCTACGCCAACCCCACCTCCGGAGCGCAGGACCTCTCCATGGCCGACCGCGTGATAGAGTACGGCGGGATGGGGAGCCTCCCGCAGGTGCTGGGAATACGATAAGGGACAAAAAACCTGCCGGGATCTTCAGCGGGTGCTCATAAGAAAGTTTTAAATCTAAAACCATTTTGGCATCTGTCTGAAAAGGTTGTCTATAAGTGAAACCCGGACTGTTGTATGAACAGCAGTTCGGGATTTTCTTTACCTTTTTCATAGAATCGCCTCTTGTATCAGTGAGTCTTTTTAAGGCATGAAACCCTCATAATGCAGAAAACTCTTACTGACAGTATGAAAAATGAAATACAATTGATATGAGTGGTCTGTTCACTTTCCGGTTTTGATGCAGTATAATCATCTGTAGAAACACAAAGGA
>JAEETR010000175.1 GCA_016286595.1 Oscillospiraceae bacterium
ACCGGTCAGGAACACCACCGCCGCCGCGGCGACGGTCACCACCGCCAGCAGCACCAGCCAGAAGGCGGGTTTTTTATATTTCAGCACGGACTTTACCCGCTGCTTTATCCCCACCTCGCCGAAGGCCAGCGGACAGGCGGTGATGACCCGCCGGGGAGCGCTGCAGTCCAGCAGCGCCTGGGAGTAGTCCGCCCTCTCCCGCGGGGCCATATCCCGCACCACGGCCTCGTCGCAGGCAAGCTCGATATCCCTGCACAGCAGGATATACGCCAGCCACAGCGCCGGATTGAACCAGTGTACTGTCAGCAGCGCGAAGCCCAGGGGCTTCCACCAGTGGTCCCGGCGCCTGAGATGGGCCCTCTCGTGGGCAATGACGCAGTCCAGCGCGGGCTGTGAGAGGGCCGACGGCAGATATATCTTCGGCCGGATAACGCCCAGGATAAACGGCGCGTCTATATCGTCGCAGAGCATGACGCCCCCGCCCGTATCGACGCACGCCCGTACCCGTCTGCGAAGCCGCAGATAGCTGTACAACGCGCAGGCGCCCATGACGGCGGCGCCGTACGCCCATATCTCCTCCACAAGGGGGAGGTATTTGCTGCTGGTGCGCTCCTTCATCACCATGTCGGTGCCGGGCACCTGCGCGACGGTGACGGAGTTGCCCGCGGGCAGACCGACCCTGACGGTGTCGAAGCTGACCATGGGCTTGACCTCTCTGCCGGTATAGCGGAAATACTCCACGCTGCCGCTGTCGTCGGTCGGTGCCCCCACGAGAGAGTACACCGACGCCGGGGACGGTATCGTCACCGGCAGCAGCAGCCGCACCCCCACCAGCGCCCACAGGGCGCAGCGCATCCATTTCGGCGCTTTGCGCAGCGCAAGCCGCAGCACCATCACCGCCAGAGCAAGCACCGCGGCGGACACGCTCATATTGAGCATCTTTATAAACAGCGCGTGCATCTCATTTCCTCCCGCGGAAGTCGTCGATAAGACGCTGTATCTCGTCGGCCTCCTCCGCTGTCAGCGCGTTGCGGGAGGTGAAGGCGGCGATGAAAGCCGGCAGCGAACCGCCGTACTCCTCCGCCACGAACCGCTCCCCCCGTCTTGCGTGGAACTCGTCCCGGGACAGCACCGAGGACACCACCCCGTTCTCATTCCTGAAAATACCCTTTTCGCACAGCTTGCGCAGCACGTTGTAGGCGGTGGGCCTCTTCCAGTCCAGCTCCCGGCGGCATATCTCCGCCAGCTCCCGGGAGCCCAGAGGCTCGTTTGCCCATATTATCTCCGCGAACCGCTCCTCCACGGCCCCCAGCTTCAGATCCTCCATGATATCGCCTCCTGTTTATCGTTGATGAACAATCTGGCGTCAGTTTATCACCAATGAACAGCCCTGTCAATACCCTTTTCCAAATATAATCTGCCCGTTTCCGGCGGGAAGCGGGCCCCAGGCCGCTTTTTCCATCCATTTTGCTTGACAATATCCACTTCCGGTGATACACTGCCCTTCGTAACGGCAATGATGGGAATTGTCCGGCAATCGCGTTCAGAGAGGGGCCGCCGCGGCTGAAAGCGCCCCACGTCCCGCCAGGACTGACCACCCCGGAGCCGCCGCCGACGAGGCTGGCCGTGTGCGCACGTTACAGCGCGAACGAGTTAAATACAGGGTGGAACCGTGTAATTCTGCACCCCTGTGCCGCAAGGCGCAGGGGTTTTATTATTGGAGGTCATAAAATGGCAGACAACGAATATACTTTTGAGAACAAGGAGTACGCCCGCACCTACTGGCACACCTGCTCCCACATCATGGCCCAGGCCGTGAAGCGGCTGTGGCCGGAGGTCAAGCTGGCCATCGGCCCCTCCATCGACGAGGGCTGGTACTACGATATGGACGCGCCCTTTGCCTTCACGCCCGAGCATATGGAGCAGATTGAGGCGGAGATGCGCAAGATTTGCAAGGAAAAGCTGAAGCTGGAGCGGTTCGAGCTGAGCCGGGCCGAGGCCCTTGAGTTCATGAAGGACGAGCCCTACAAGACAGAGCTCATCAACGACCTGCCTGAGGGCGAGGCCATCACCTTCTACCGTCAGGGCGAGTTCACCGACCTGTGCGCCGGTCCCCATCTGGACAGCACCGGCCGCGTCAAGGGCAACGCCCTGAAGCTGCTGGCCTGCAACGCCTCCTACTGGCGGGGCGACAGTTCCCGTCAGTCCCTGCAGCGCATCTACGGCATCGCCTTCCCCAAAAAGGAGGAGCTGGACGCCTATCTGCAGCGCATCGAGGAGGCCAAGAAGCGGGATCACCGCCGTCTCGGCAGAGAGCTGAACCTCTTCGCCTTCCGTGACGAGGCCCCCGGTTTCCCCTTCTACCTGCCCAAGGGCATGGTCCTGCAGAACACCCTTATAGAGTACTGGCGCGAGGTCCACAAGAAGTGGGACTACCTTGAGATCTCCACCCCCCAGATCATGAAGCGCACCCTGTGGGAGACCTCCGGTCACTGGGACCACTACAAGGACAACATGTACACCACCGTCATCGACGATGAGGATTTCGCCATCAAGCCCATGAACTGCCCCGGCAGCATCCT
>JAEETR010000176.1 GCA_016286595.1 Oscillospiraceae bacterium
GGGGTCGAAGAGGACCCGAACAAGCGGAACCGCAATGACTTTGTACTCTGGTTCACCAAATCCAAGTTCGAGGACCAAGCGCTGAAATGGGATTCTCCCTGGGGCGTGGGCTATCCCGGCTGGCATATCGAGTGCTCCGGCATATCCATGAAGCACCTGGGCGGCGACCTTGACATCCACTGCGGCGGCATCGACAACGCCTTCCCCCACCACACCAACGAGATCGCCCAGTCGGAGGCCTATCTGGGCCACAAGTGGTGCAACTTCTGGTTCCACGTGCTGCACCTGAACACCTCCTCCGGCAAGATGAGCAAGTCCAAGGGCGAGTTCCTCACCGTGTCCCTCCTGGAGGAGAAGGGCTACGATCCCCTGGCCTACCGCTTCTTCTGCCTGCAGAGCCATTACCGCAAGGCGCTGGTGTTCTCCTGGGAGAATCTGGACAACGCCGTCACCGCCTACAACAAGCTCATCGCCCGCATAGCCGCCCTCAAGCCCGGCGGCAGCGAGATCGACGAAGCCGTCGTCACCGCCATGCGTGACAAGTTCACCGCGGCTCTGGACAACGACCTGAACACCTCTCTGGCCGTGACGGTGCTGTACGACGTTCTCAAGCAGAAGACAAACGACGCCACCAAGCTGGCCATACTCGCCGATTTCGATACAGTGCTGGGTCTGGGGCTCATTGACGCCGCCGATAAGAAGCGCTCCGAGCAGGCAAAGGCGGTCGCCACCGCCGGCGCGGTCAGCATCATTTCCGCCTCAGGCGAGAGCGACAGCGCCGTGGAGGCCCTCATCACCGCCCGGGCCGAGGCCAAGAAGGCCAAAAACTTCGCCGAGGCCGACCGTATCCGCGACGAGCTGACGGCCATGGGCGTCACCGTCACCGACACCCCCCAGGGCGTCGTCTGGAGCAGAGCGTAATGGCGCAGGAACTGAAATTCGCAGGGTTTTCCGAGGCGACGAGGGAATTTCTGTGGGGGATAAAATTCAACAACGAGCGGCCCTGGTTCATGGAGCACAAGCAGCAGTATATCGACTGCGTGTACGATCCCATGCGCGCCCTCGGCCGACAGTTCCATGAGATAATGGAGCGGCGCTACGCTCTGGGCACCACCCTGCACGTATCCCGCATATACCGGGACGCCCGCCGTCTCCACGGGGGCGGGCCCTACAAGGACCACCTGTGGCTGGACGTCCGTCTGCCCTCAAAGGAGTGGTCGGACGTGCCCTCCTTCTGGTTCGAGATAAGGCCGGAGCAGTGCGCCTACGGCATGGGCGTGTTCTTCGACAATTTCGACGGTATGCAGCGCTTCCGCGAGGCCGCGGACAAAGCCCCGGAGCGGCTGGCGGAGGTCATCGGGATATTCAACTCCCAGAGCCGCATCGAGCTGCGCGGGGAGGATTACAAGCGCAAGAAGGCCGAAAAGCCCCCGGAGATAGACGCCTGGTACAACAAGCGCATGCTGTGGTTCGCCCGCACCGTCCAGTGGGGACGTACCACCTCCAGCCCCAACCTGCCGAGAATAATGGCTGACGATCTCGGCGCTCTGATACCGGTCTACAACTACTTCATGCAGTTCGCGCAGGAGACCGTCCCTCATAACTGAAACACAAAGCGCGCCGCATACGCGGCGCGCTTTTTTTGTTCAATAAAATACAACGTCAGATATCCCGTATCGATCTCCTCAGCCCTCCGTCCTGTTGATCTCCGGCGTCTCGACGCGCCTGACCAGATATACGCAGTACGCCGCGGACAGCACGAGGACAACGGCGTGGACTGTCAGATTAAGCGTCTGGGACCCCTCGTCGGAGGCGAAAACGGAGAACACGTCGATCAAGCTGTGGGCCAGGATGCAGGGCAGCAGGCTCCCGCCCTTGTAATACGTAAGCGTAAAGACGAAGCCCACGACGACGGCAAATATCACCTGATAGATCGTGTCGACCAGATTCTGCCCCGTAAACAGATTCATTATATGTCCGAGGCCGAAGGTGACGGAGGATACGATGATCGCCGTTTTCGCGCTGCCACTGCCCAGCATGGCCTTGAAAAGGAACCCGCGGAACAAAAGCTCCTCCACGAATCCGACCAGGGCCATGGAGACGGCCGCGTAGATAAGTCCCGGCACCCTGTAATCAGGGGAGAAGCCGCCGAAAAGATTAAAGCATGAGATGATCCACAGGGGAATGAACCACAGCATGGCTTTATTGTTCTTCGCCCAGGCGGCGAGACCGTACTTCTCCGTGAGGCCGTTTTTCTTCACAAAAAGGAACAGCGCCGCGGAGATAACGATCAGGCCCAGCATCTGCCACAGCGAATCGAATCCGAAATTGCCTTTGAGCGTCCCCATACCCACGGTGTAGATCACGATCCACGCGATGGCAAAGGTGATCTCGCTTTTTTCATACAGTTTCTTCATGTTCCCTCTCCTCCTGCGCAGCCGCCAGGAACGCGCCGTTCCAGGCCCGTTCCAGGTGCTCAGAAATAAGTTTTTCGTCGTATTCAAGACCGTTGTTGGCGATGATGCTGGCATAGCCGTGGGCGAACAGCGCCACGGTCAGAAATATCTGCCTGGTCTTTTCCATGCTCAGTCCGGCTCCCTCCCGCATGGCGGCAAGGACCGGGACCAGTTCCTCGGAGTCGATCATCTCAAGAAGACTCGTCTCCTCCGCGTACCCGGACTGAAACAGGAAGCGGAACAGCTGCGGTTCCTCCACGGCAAAGCGGATGTAGTTCAGACCGATCCCCAGGACCGGGTCCCGTCCCTCCGGAACGTTCATGAGATATTCCGAATGCAGCGTATCGGCCCGGGAGTAAGCGGCCCGCTTCATGGCGTCAACAGTCGCGAAATGGTACATGACCGGCTGCGTCGAGCAGCGCAGCTGCCGGGAGACCGTTCTGGCGTTCACGCTCTCGTACCCCTCCCGCCGGACGACCTCGACGGCCGCGTTTATTATCATGTCCCCGGTTATCCTTGCCCTGGGCGGCATGCGCGGTCCCTCCCTTCCGTTTTATAACTATCGTTATGTAACGATTATTATAATACTTCTTTTCCGCCTTTTGTCAATACGTTTCGGGAAAACGTCCTGTCATTCCGAACAAAAAACGAAGGGAGGCGCTTCCTGCGAAGCGCCTCCCTCGGGCTTTGCCGCTTATTCGGTTCGTTACTCTCCCAGGGAGATGATGGGGTACGTGCCCTCCCCGGCCTGCACGGTGGGGACACTGCCGTTCCACTTCAGCACCTTCTGGTACTCGATGAGCTCGGGGGTCAGGCTCTTGGCCACGGCCTTGTTGGCCTCGGCTTCAGCCTCGGCGTTGACGCGGGTGGCGTAGGCCTCTGCGTCCGCTTTCACCTTGGCCACCTCGGCGGCGGCCTCCGCGGCGATGACCTGCTGCTTGGCGTCGGCCTCGGCCACTATGATGGCGGCCTCCTGCTGAGTGGAGGTGCGGATCTTCTCCTGCTCCGCCACCTGCTTGGCCTCGACGGCCTCCGTGAACTCGTCGGTGAAGTCGATGTTCTCGATGTTCAGGGTGTTGATGTTGATGCCGTAGTCCCTCATGTCGTTCTGCAGCAGGGTGAGGGACCGGGAGGAGAGGGTGTCGCGGTTGGCCACCAGGCTCTCCGCCGTGTAGGAGGCGAACACCACCTTGATGTCCTCCATGATGCGGGGATAGATAACGGTGAGATAATAGTTGCTGCCCACCTCGCGGTACAGGTTCTGGCTGGACTTGCGGTCAACGGAGAAGTTGACGGAGCCGATCACGTTCGTCTGCTGGATGTCGGAGGAGAACGCCTCCAGCTGGAAGCTCTCGCGCTGAACGCGGTTGTCCATCTTCACGACCTCCTGCCAGGGCAGCTTGAAGTTCAGGCCCTCGGAGAGGATCACGTTCTCCACACGGCCGAAGGTCGTCACCACGCCGGTATGGCCGGCGGGAATGGACACGGCGCAGGAGCAGATGATGAATACAGCCAGGGGGATGATGCACAGCAGCTGGCCCTTGTTCCTCTTCCAGCCGGTGCCCTTGCCTCCTATGAAGCCCAGTACTATGAACAGTACAAGGGTGAAAAGAAGGCCGATTACAAGAAGCGTCATTTTATGTTACCTCGGATCGTCCGGCCCCTTGTTCCCCCGGTCATCGCCCGGGGAGGGGTCTGTGTTGTTTATGTTCCCGACGGCTCAGAGTTTTCCTTTTCTCAGCCAGTCGATGTCCGCGTAGTTTTCGTCCATGTGCCTGTCGATGGGGTCCTGCTCCGCGGTGCGGGTCCGTGCGCCCGAGCTCTTCGCCTCGCGGACGTTCCTGATCTCCGATATAACGAAGGTCCAGAACACCGCCAGCCCCACTATCGTAAGCAGGACCGCGATCCCGTCGCCGGTCCGAAACGCGGCGATAAGAAGCATTATGCTGATCATAGAATCAACCTCGTCGGGGCTGGCTCACTCCGCCGCCCCTCCTGACAAAACGCGGCCCGCTTGCCGGACCCGCGTCTTGCTTACTTCTCCCTCTCGAACGTTATCAGCAGATGCACCCACCTCGTCAGGGCGGATTCCGCTAAGCTCGCGACACCGCAGGCGGTATCGCTCTCCCGCTCCATCGCCCTTCCTCTTCGGATTGAAC
>JAEETR010000177.1 GCA_016286595.1 Oscillospiraceae bacterium
AGCCCTCCGGGGACAGCTCCACGGCCTTTCTCAGCTCTATCCACTCCTCACCCTCGCAGTGGGTGTCGAACACGGCGGGCGCGAAGCCCAGGCAGTCGAAGAGCACGGCGTCCTCGGGACGGTTGTCCTCATCGTCCCAGTGGGGCCAGGCTATGCCCAGCATTATGGTGCCGGCGGATACGCTCATAAATGGCTTGCCCATCTCGTAGAGCTGGCGCAGAAGCACCTTTACGTCCTCCGGGATGCCCCGGATGCCGTCCTCCACCTCGCCGCCGGAGATGAATATCACGTCGCTGTCCGTCAGCGTTTTTCTGGCCTCGTCGCTGCCCCGGTCGGTGCCGAGAAGGCGCACGAGGGTGGTCTTTCCCGCGCCGGCGGGCTCCAGCGTATCGCTCATGTAGCGCATGAAGGCCCGGTCCTCGCCGTTGGCGGTGCCGATATACGCTATGGTCGGGTGCTCCTTCCCCGTCTCGGCAAAGGCTTTTTTCAAAATGGAGGCGCTGTCGCTGCCCCGGCCCCCGGCCAGAAGATACATGTTTTTACGCAATTATAAATTCCCCTTCCGTCAGCGCCCACTCGTCGAACTCAAACTCCGTGTGGGTGCGCTTGTATTTTCCCGCGGGACCCGGCAGCAGCCGGGGAGAGAACTCCACCTTAACGTCCGCGTCGGCGCCGTAGAGGTCCAGCATGGCCGCCATGGCGGCGTCCTTCGCCGCTTTCTCATCGCCCTTTATTTCAAGGGTGAGGACGTAGGACTTCCTGTCGGTCTGGGACAGGTCGTACTCCCGCACGCCGGGGACGGCGGATACCGCCCTGTCGGTCATGGCGGTGGTGACGAGGCCGCCGGAGGTGGTGAAGGTGGAGTTGGACACCCGCCCCTCTATCGTATCACAGATGAAGCCCCGGGAGATACCGCAGTCGCAGTCGGGGCCCTTGTGTATGCGCACAAGATCGCCCACGTCGAAGCGGAGCATCACGGCCCAGGGGTTGCCGAAGTTGGTTACTATAAGCCGCCCCAGATCCGGGCCGCCGTACTCCTTCTTGAGGGGCAGGAACTCGATGCGTGTCCAGGGGATGTTCTGATGATAACGCCCGCACTCGCAGGTATCCATGACGAAGCCCGTCTCCGTGGTGCCGTAGGAGCTGACCATGGGCGCGCCGAAGGCTTTTTCGATGGCGGCCAGATGTATCACGGAGGGCAGCTCGTAGGTGAAGGTGATGACGTCGGGGCAGTAGAGCTTTCTGCCGGTGTCAAGGGACCAGAAGGCCAGCTTCGCCAGCAGCGACGGATTTGCCTCCAGCACCGTGGGGCGGTACTCATCCAGCTCCTTCGCCATACGGTCGAAGTGGGAGCGTTTCCAGCAGATGATGTTCTGCTTTTCGTTCAGGTACAGGAGATTTCCCATGATGCGGTGGTCCATGGGCAGGTCCTCCTCGCAGCTTATGCCCACGTTCAGGGAGCTGGCCAGGGTGGCCTGCTTCGGGGGATAGGTCAGCTTTGCGAGATTGGGGTTGAGCTTCCAGCTGTCCATCTCCGCGGCGTGCCACCAGGGCTGATGCCACAGGTTGATGACCTTGTCGCCGGTGGTGCCGCTGGTAAAGGTATACTCGATTTCGTCGTTTTCAAGGCCGGCGTCGATATCCATGCCGTCGGGCACGGCTCCCGCGGGGAAATACTGCCGCATGGCCGCCTTCGTGAGGATGGGCAGGGCTGCAAACCTCTCGTCAACGGGCTTGTCCCGGCCAATGTCGTACTTTGCCCAGTGCTCCCGGTAATAGGGCACCTTGTCAAAGGCGAAGTTCAGCATCTCCTCGGCGCGTCTGTCGTAATCTGCGGGATAATTGAAGCTCTTTTCAAACATAATCTGCCTCCTTGGGCTAAACTCATGGCTGAGGGTAACGGTACACGTCCCCCTCATAATTCTCAAAAACCACTTCCTTGTCGTTTATCTCCCGGACGTAATCGTAGCCTATGGGCACCTTGCCGCCGCCTCCCGGGGCGTCGATGACGAATTTCGGCACCGCAAAACCGGACACGTTGCCCTGGAGTTTATGTATTATGTCAACCCCCGTTTCCACCCTCGTGCGGAAGTGGGCTATGCCCTCGGTCAGGTCGCACTGGTAGAGGTAGTAGGGCCGCACGCGGCAGCGCACCAGGTGCAGCACCAGCTTTCTCATGGTGTCGGCGTCGTCGTTGATGCCCCGAAGCAGTACGGACTGGTTGCCAAGGGGAATGCCCGCGTCGGCCATTTTGTTCAGCGCCGCCTCCGCCTCAGGCGTAAGCTCGCGGTCGTGGTTGAACTGCACGTTGATCCACAAGGGCTGGTACTTTTTGAGCATACCGAGAAGCTCGTCGTCTATCCTCATGGGCAGCACGCAGGGCACTCTGGTGCCGATGCGGATTATCTCAACGTGGGGTATGGCCCTCAGGCGGCTGATGATGGTCTCCAGCCGATCCGTGGGCAGCGTCAGCGGATCGCCGCCGGACACCAGCACGTCCCGTATCTCCGGATGGGCGCGGATATAGTCCAGCTCATCGTCCAGCTCCCGGGCGGTGGGGGTAACGTCGCTCTCCCCCACGATGCGGCGGCGGGTGCAGTGGCGGCAGAACATGCCGCACTCCATGGTGGCCAGCAGCAGCACTCTGTCGGGGTAGCGGTGGATTATGTGTGGCGTCACGGCGGAGCCCGTCTCGTTAAGGGGGTCCGGCGCGTCGTTCGGACTGCGCTCCAGCTCTCTGCGGGAGACGATGCACTGCTTCGTTATGGGGTCCTCCGGGTCGTCAAGGTCGGCAAGAGACAGAAAATAGGGCGTGACCGCCATGCGGAAAACGCCGGTACACTCCTCTATCTCCCGGCGGAGTCCCTCGGGCACGCTCACCCATTCGGCCAGCCCGTCGGCGCTCGTTATCCTGTTTCTCATCTGCCAGTGCCAGTCGTTCCACTGCGGGAACCGTGCGGCCCACTCCTCGGTACGGCTCACAGGCCCCACC
This sequence comes from Oscillospiraceae bacterium, assembly GCA_016286595.1. Taxonomy (GTDB): domain Bacteria; phylum Bacillota; class Clostridia; order Oscillospirales; family Oscillospiraceae; genus RUG626. Next base: position 2,993 of record JAEETR010000177.1, read on the forward strand.
TCCCCTCGTCGATGCGCCGGGCGGCGGTCTCCGCCACCGCGCAGATAAGCTCGTTGTACCCGTAGCCAACCGTCTCGGCGGCCATGGGAAAATCGCTGTAGCCCGGGGCGAGGCCCGGCAGCGGGTTTATCTCAAGAAAACAGGGTCTGCCCTCCCCGTCCATACGGAAATCCACCCGGGCAAGGTCCCGGCAGCCCAGAGCGTTGAAAACGGTCCTTGCCGCCTCGGTCATCTCGTCGGCGGCGGCCTTCGGCACGTCGGCGGGGCACTGATAGTCCACGTGGCTGCGGTAATCCTTTTTTATCTCGTAGCTGTATACGTAATACTCCCCCTGGGTGGGATGGCGGTAGATTATCTCCATGGGCGGGAACACCTGCATCGCGCCGCCGTTGCCCAGAATGCCCACGGTGAACTCCCGGCCGGACAGGTACGTCTCCGCCAGCATGGGCTGTGGGTACTTCTCAAAAAGCGACCTGAGCATGGCTCGCAGCTGTTCCTTATTCTCCGCCACGGCCCGCTCGGTGACGCCCTTGCCGGAGCCCTCCGCGTTGGGCTTGACCAGGACGGGATACGTCATGTCCGGCAGGTCGTCCTCCCCGCCGGGATATATGAGCGCGTCCGCCGCTGTCCGCACGCCGCAGGAGGCGGCAAGGCGCTTCGTCAGGGACTTGTCCAGCGTGACGGCCAGAGCCGCCGCGTCGCTGCCGGAGTATGGTATGCCCAGAAGGCCCAGCAGTCCGGGGACCTGGGCTTCCCTGTCCCGGCCTCCCCGGCCCTCGGCGATGTTGAAAACGAAATCTATCTTTTTATCCGCAAGCTCCCGGGCAAGGTCGCGTCCGGCCTCTATCACCACGGCGTCGGCCCCGCCGGATTCCAGGGCGGAACGGATGGCCTCCACAGTCTCCGGGGAGTCGAACTCCGCCTCCTCGTCCGAATCGTGACGGTGCTGAACGTTGGCGACCACGGCAAGCCTGCCCAGCTTTTCAAGTATGCTCAATTTTTCTCCTTTTAGGCGTTTTCGCCGATGATAACGTGAAGAAACAATATGGCATGCGCCAAGATGATTGTACTGTATATTCATGGAAAATCAAGTACGAAAGCAAAAAATATCAAGTATATTTTCCGTACTTTTCCGGCGGCGCCGCCCATCTTTTTATGGACAAAAAGGGCATAGGTCTGCTATTGTTTATCTATAAGGATTTTTGCATCGGGCCAGGCCCGGGAAAGGAGATAAATATGTATCACGCCGAGTCACGGGCAACGGTTCTGCGCCGCCTGCTGAAGGAGGAGAAAATCGTCGTCGCCCCGGGCATAGGGGACGCTCTGGGCGCCAGAATGGCGGAGAACGCCGGGTTCAAGTGCCTTCTCGTCAGCGGCTCCACTATGTCGAACCTGCTTTTGGGTACCTCTGACGTGGGTATTCTTTCCTACGGCGAGCTGAGAAACAACTTTCTCAACATCGTAAACGCCACCAATCTGCCTATCATCGCCGACGCGGACACGGGCTACGGCGGCACCCTGCCCATCTACCGCATGGTGCGGGAGTATGAGGCGCTGGACATTGCCGGTATACAGCTGGAGGACCAGGTGTTCCCCAAGATGTGCGCCTATTTCTCCAACACCGCCGTCGTCAGCGTGGAGGAGATGTGCGACCGCATCCACGCCGCCTGCGAGGCGCGGCTTAACCCCGATTTTCTCATCATAGCCCGCACCGACTGCGCCCGCTCACTGGGCTTTGACGAGGCATTGCGCCGCTCGCAGATTTACTACGAGGCCGGCGCCGACATGATATTCGCCACCGTTCCTCCCTCCGTTGAGGATATGCGCCGCCTGGCCGCCATGCCCTTCCCCGTGTGCACCAGCATCGTGGAGGGTACCGTGAACGAGGATCTGACAGTGGACGAGCTGGCGGACATGGGCTTCAAGCTGGTGAAATTCCCCCAGACGCTTATCCGGGCCTCCATGAAGGCCATGTACGACGCGCTGCAGGTGCTCCATGACACCGGCTCCACGAAGGACATACGGGACAGACTCTGCGCCCAGAAGCACCGGGCGGAGAACACGGCGCTGGACGAGTACAACGCCTTCAACGCCCTCATCTCCGACGCTTCTCCCATAAAGGTACAGGAGTAAGGCGGGCAAACCACTGAAAAAAGCCGCAAATCATGCCGGGGCGGAAAGATCCCGGGCTTTTGCACGGTATATATTTCTCCAGAAAATATAATTTCCTGTTGACATCCGCGTTCCGGTTGAGTATAATTTAATTGAACTCAATTAAATTATACGGATGGAGGTTTGTTTTATGAGTATCTACGATTTCACGGTCAAGGCCCAGGACGGCAGCGACGTTTCCCTGGCGGATTACAGGGGCAAGGTGCTGGTCATAGTCAACACCGCCACCGGCTGCGGCTTCACCCCCCAGTACGACGAGCTGCAGGACCTGTACGACGAGCATCAGAAGGACGGTCTCGAGATCCTTGACTTC
>JAEETR010000178.1 GCA_016286595.1 Oscillospiraceae bacterium
GAGGAACACGCCGCCGCCGCAGGCGTTGGCATAGGCGTCGTTGCGGTCGATCTCACAGCCGCTGAGCAGGGCGCTGCCCGCGCCGACGTAGAGGCCGCCGCCGAGATTCTGGGAGCGGTTGTCGCTGACGCTGCAGTCGGTCATGTGCAGCGTTCCGCCGGCGAAATAGACGCCGCCGCCGGAGCCGTTTTCGCCCACCGTGGTCCGGTTGCCGTCGATGGAGCTGCTCACGGCGCTGCACTGGGCGTCGGCCGCCAGATAGATGCCGCCGCCGTGATCGGTGCAGGTGTTGCCGCTGACCGTGACGTTCGTCAGCTCCAGCACGGCCCCGGCGTCCACGCAGATGCCGCCGCCGCTGCCGTTGTTCCCGCCGCCGGTGACGGTGCCGCCCGACATGAGGAGCACCGCGCCGCTGCTGACGGAAATGACGTTGCCCTCCTCCTTCATGTTGTCGGCGGAGAGGCCGCGGTCCAGGGTATGGCCGTTCAGGTCCAGGGTGGCCGTTACGCCGGCGGGTACCACCAGGGCGCTGTCGTCGGCGCCTGCAGCGACGTCATTGGACAGGACGATCTCGCCGCCCTCGTTGAGCGCAGCCTGCAGATCCGTCCAGGTCATCTCGCCCTCGGGGACCGGCTCTCCGTCCTCGTCTGCCTCCCCTGTGCAAGGGGAGGTGTCATCCGCCGTCTCACGGAAGGCGGATGGCGGAGGGGTTGTTCCATCCCCGTCTTCGATCGGGTCGTATACCCCGTCCCCCGCGGGGACGGGTTCCTCCTCCGGCTCTTCCGCCAAGGCCGCCGTAGGCAAGAGCGTAAGCAGCATGGCCAGCAGGAGGAGCATACTCAAGAGTTTCCGCGCTTTTTTCATAAGAATCCCCTTCCGGATGTTCTCTCGGGCGGAGGGTCGGCTGGAACTTTTCTCCCCCGAGGCGCAGTTGTCCGCCTCAGAAACAGGACTTCCGAGGCACAAACTTTTCCTTATAAAACATACCATCTTTGATACGATAAAGCAAGCGGTTTTTCCCGCATCTCCGCCCTTTCCGGCACTTTTCCCGGACCACGCTTTGTTCTCCCCTGAAAGGGGAGGTGCCCCGGTGCGCACACTGGGGCGGAGGGGTTTTCGTTTCCCTGCCCGCGACTCGTTCTCCTCCGTAGGGAGGCATGCCCCCATACCTCCGCGTTTCCTTTATGCGGCTGCTGATCGGCGGAGCGACAGAGGGCACCGCTTCCTATGCGCCGAAGCCCCGTTTCTGCGCTGTTCACCCCCGTCCCACGCCGTAGGGGCCCGGCCACGGGCTCCTACGGCGGCCCGCCCGCCGCGTGCAGCACGCAGCGGCCGCAGGCGCTGTCATCCTGAGCAAAGCGAAGGATCTCGCCCCCGGCGCAGCGGAGCATCTGCTGTAACGTACCGAAACAGCGCTGAAGCGCTGAGATCCTTCGTCACTTCGTTCCTCAGGATGACAGTACTGGCGGCGCGGATCGAGGGAGGGGCTATCCCCTCCCCAGCGGCGGAGATGGGCGTTCCGCCTCGTAGAGGCCGGCCTCCCGGACGGCCCGCAGCTCAAAAAACGGCGGGTCGTCGAGGACGCCGACCCCTACAGAGAAAACACGGACGCGGTGAAATCACCGTGTCCGTGCTTCGTATTGCTATTTTAAATCCTAATTCGGTATTTCTCAGTGGAGCTCCACATCGCCGGTCTTGAGGAAGCGCTGCAGACGGGTCAGATCCTTGTTGTTCACCTTGCCGTCGCCGTTGACGTCCAGGTTGAGCGCCACGACCTCCACCTCGTCGCCTTTCAGATAGCGGGCCAGGCGGGTCACGTCCTTGTTGTTCACACTGCCGTCGCCGTTGATGTCGCCGGGCAGACGCCAGTGGGCGTATACGGTGCTGTCCTCGTCAAAGGTGGTCTCGGCGGTGACGGGCGTGCCCTGGCCGGCCGCAAAGGCGGTCTCGGCAGGCTCGGTGAACCAGCCCAGGAACACCCAATTGCCCTCGCGCTCCGGCTCGGGCAGCTCGCCGATGGCAGCGCCGGCCTGGATGTCAAGGCTGGCCGGCTCCACCGTGCCGCCCTGCGCATCGAAGCGCAGCGTGATGTGGGTACGCTCCACGAACGTCGCGCTGACCGTCACGCCGCAAGACGGCATCGTAAAGCTGTAATGGGTATCGTCGATC
>JAEETR010000017.1 GCA_016286595.1 Oscillospiraceae bacterium
GGCCCATGCGCACCAGCGCGTCGTATACGGAGGCGTCGCCGTGGGGGTGGTATTTGCCCAGCACGTCGCCCACGGCGGTGGCGCACTTCTTGTGGGCCACGGAGTGGGTCAGCCCCGTCTCGTACATGGAGTAAAGGATGCGGCGATGCACCGGCTTCAGGCCGTCCCGCACGTCGGGCAGGGCGCGGCCAACGATAACGCTCATGGCGTAGTCGATATAGCTGGTCTGCATCTCGCCGGCCAGTTCGCTCTCCGTGATGACCTGATCCGGGAACGCTATGTCCTCGGGCTTGTAGTCTCTGTTATGTGCCATGGTGCGTCACCTCCTTATATGTCAAGATTCACGACGCGGCGGGCGTTCTGCTCTATCCATTCCCGCCGGGGCTCCACCTCTTCTCCCATGAGAAGGGAGAATATCTGGTCGGCCTGCAGCGCGTCGCCCAGGGTGATGCGGCGGAGGGTGCGCTTCTCCGGGTCCATGGTGGTCTCCCAGAGCTCCTCCTTGTTCATCTCGCCCAGGCCCTTGTAGCGGGAAATGTCAATTTTGGCGTTGGGGTTGTCGCCCCTCATCTCGGCGGAGATCATATCCCGCTCGGCGTCGGAGTAGGCCACGCGGGTGGTCCTGCCCCGGGTCAGCTTGTACAGGGGCGGCACGGCGGAATACACGTAGCCGTTTTCTATCAGGGGGCGCATGTAGCGGAAGAAGAAGGTCAGCAGCAGCGTTCTTATATGGCTGCCGTCCACGTCGGCATCGGCCATGATGATTATCTTGTGATACCTGAGCTTCTCCACGTTGAAGTCCTCGCCGATGCCGGCCCCCAGGGCGGCGATGACGGGCTGGAGCTTGTCGTTCTTATATATCTTCTCGGCCCGGGCCTTCTCCACGTTGAGCATCTTGCCCCACATGGCCAGCACTGCCTGGAAGCGGCTGTCCCGCCCCTGGTTGGCGGAGCCGGCGGCGGAGTCGCCCTCGACGATGTATATCTCGCAAAGGGCGGGGTCCTTTTCGTTGCAGTCCTTCAGCTTTTCGGGCATGCCGCCGGACTCCAGTCCGCTCTTGTTGCGGATGGCCTCTCTTGCGCGGCGGGCGGCCTCCCTGGCCCGGGAGGCGGTCATGGCCTTGTCGATTATGGTGCGGGCGGTGGCGGGGTTCTCCTCGAAGTAAATCTCCAGCTGCTCGGACACTATGGCGTCGGTCAGGGAGCGCATCTCGGAGTTGCCCAGCTTGGCCTTTGTCTGGCCCTCGAACTGGGCGTTGAGGAGCTTGACGGATATGACGGCGGTGAGGCCCTCGCGGCAGTCGTCGCCTGAGACCCGCTCCTCCCCCTTGAGAAGGTTGTTCTTAACGCCGTAGGCGTTTATGGCCCGGGTGAGCGCGGCCTTGAAGCCCGTCTCGTGCATGCCGCCCTCGGGGGTGTTTATGTTGTTGGCGAAGGACACCAGCAGCTCGCTGAAGCCGTCGTTGTACTGCAGGGCCACCTCGGCCACGCTGTCCTCCCTGCCGCCGGACATATATACCACGTCGGGGTGAAGGGGGGTCTTGTTCCTGTTGAGGTACTCCACGAACTCCCGGATGCCGCCGGCGTAGTGCATGTCGTCGGACTGCTCCTGACCGGGGCGCTTATCCTCAAGGACGATGCGAAGGCCCGCGTTCAGGAAGGCCTGCTCCCGCAGGCGGGTGCAGAGGGTATCGTAATCGTACACCGTCTCGTCGAACATCTCCGGGTCGGGCTTGAAGGAGACCACGGTGCCGGTGCGGTCGGTGGAGCCGATTATCTTCATCTCCTGGGTGATGTCGCCCCGGGAGAACTTCATCTCGTAGATATTGCCGTTCTTGTGGACCTGAACGGTGAGCCACTCGGAAAGGGCGTTGACCACGGAGGCGCCCACGCCGTGAAGGCCGCCGGACACCTTGTAGCCGCCGCCGCCGAACTTGCCGCCGGCGTGCAGCACGGTATAGACCACCTCGAGAGCGGGGCGGCCCGTCTGGCCCTGTATGTCAACGGGGATGCCGCGGCCGTTGTCGCTTACGGTGATGGTGTCCCCTTCGTTTATTGTCACGTTTATCTGCGTGCAGTAACCGGCCAGCGCCTCGTCGATGGCGTTGTCCACTATCTCGTAGACGAGATGGTGAAGGCCCGAGGAGGACGTGGAGCCGATGTACATGCCGGGGCGAAGGCGCACCGCCTCCAGTCCCTCCAGCACCTGGATCTGACTTGCGTCGTACTCCTGAGTTATTTTTTCGGTTATGTCTGCCATACTCTTCTCCAATCCTGCGGGGCGCTGTCCGTCCCGCCGCAAGTTTTATTCGTTATCCCAGTCCTGATACTGGCTGCGCCGCAGCAGCGTGGAGGTGTTCAGCTGGGAGAGATATACCCTGTTTCCGTTTTTCCCGGCGACCACGGCGAAGGACTTGGGTATGTCCGCCGTGATGCTCACCAGTTCCCCGCCCGACTGGGCGGCGACCAGGTAGTCCCGGGTTATTTTCGATATCGTGGAGGTGTCCATGTCGAAGAAGCCTATCACGTCCTCCTCCGGCACCACCACGTCCTGACCGAGATGAATGTACATCGTCGTCACGAGCTCCGTATCGCTTTTCCGGCCTTTTCGCATAGCGACTCAGGCCGGAAGAGCGCTCACTTCGCTGTTCCTCCTCTCAAAACCGAATCCGCTTCGCTGGGTTTCGGTTTTGTTTTTTGTAAGTGGATTACCCCACGCGCCTGCCGCCCTCTATGGTTATCACCTTCCCGCCGGTGCGGGAGGCTATGCCGGTGTCGGCGCAGCAGGTAATGAAGGTCTGTCCGCCGCCGATGCGGTTGAGAACGAAGCTCTGGCGCGTCTCGTCAAGCTCCGAGAGCACGTCGTCCAGCAGCAGCAGGGGGTACTCCCCCAGGGCGGCGAAGTGTATCTCCCGCTCGGCAAGCTTCATGGACAGGGCCGCCGTTCTGGCCTGCCCCTGGGAGGCGAAGGACCGGGCGGAGCTGCCGTTGATGGTTATCTCGATATCGTCCTTATGGGCGCCGCAAAGGCACTGGCCCGAGGCGATCTCCGCCTGACGGTGGCGGGAGATATGGTCAAGGATTATCCCGGCGTTCTCCTCAGCGGGGGCGGTCGCGTCGGGGATATCCCTTATGGTCGTATACTCAAGTCCCAGAGTCTCCGCGCCGGCGGAGAACTGGGAGTGTATCCCGGCGGCTATCTCGGAAAGCCTGGCGATAAACGCCTGCCGGTAGCGGACTATATGGGCGGTCATGAGAGCCATGCGCTGGTCGTATTCGTCCAGCAGCTCGTAAAGCGACGGTTTTTCCCGCCCGTCCCGCAGTATCCTGGTCTTGCCCTGCAGGGCTCTGTTGAAGTCGGAAAGGGCAGCGGCGTAGCCCGGGCGCAGCTGGCACAGGCACGTATCCATGAACCGCCGCCGCAGGGCGGCGCCCTCTCTGACGATGTTCAGGTCGCCGGGACAAAACAGAACGGAGGTCAGGCTTCCCGAGAGCTCCGCCGCTGTTTTCAGTCTGACCCCGTTTCTGTAAATCTCTTTTCTTCTGCCGTCGCCGATGCGGATATCCAGCGTCTGTGCCCGGTCCTCCGCCGTGAAGTCCGCCTGGATGCGGGCCTCCCCGGCGCCGAAGGAGATCAGCTCACGGTCGTAACGGGTGCGGAAGGACCTGCCGGAGGTGAGGTATTCTATGGCCTCCAGCAGATTGGTCTTGCCCTGGGCGTTGGCACCCACTATAACGTTGGTGTCCGCCTCGAAGGCTATCTCCTGGCTGACGTAATTGCGGAAGGAGGTAAGGCGTACCGTATCGACTTTCATATATCCTCGCCGGCCGGGGCGGAAACGGTGTAGGTCCTGCCGAAGACCGTCACGGTATCGCCGCTGCGGAGCTTTCTGCCCCGCTGGGCGCACACTTCGCCGTTGACCTCGACCTGTCCTGACTGCACGGCCTCCTTGGCCTCGCCGCCGGTGGAGCATGCCGCCGAGAACTTCAAAAAGGCGTCCAGCTTTATGAACGGCGTGGAGATCTCGACGTTTTCCCGTTTTTCTTCCGCTATTTTGACTTTAATTCTCATTGGGTCTGAGCCTCACGGGCAGGATCATGTAAATAAAGCTGTCGCTCTCGTCGGTGGGGAGCATGACGCAGGGGGCCACGCCGCTGGTCAGCTGCACGGTGAGATAGTCGGCGGGGGCCGCCTTCAGCGCGTCCAGGATGTACTTGTTGTTGAAGCCTATCTCAAGATTTTCGGCGGTGCCGGTGACGGGGCACTCGTCGTAAGCCATGCCAAGAGGCGTGGAGGAGGAGATGCGCACCACCCCGTCGGAGAAGACGCAGCGCAGGGGGCTCTTGAGTCTGTCGTCGATGATGAGGGA
>JAEETR010000018.1 GCA_016286595.1 Oscillospiraceae bacterium
AGCGTACATCCTTGCGGAGAACGCCGAAGAGCATTCTCTGGGGAGGGTTCTTTCAGCCGTTTCGGAAAGTATACTGTTAAATCATATCGAGGAGTACGAGATAATCAACGGGCCCATACCCGTCGACTTTTTTCAGACAAATCTCGTCGACCCGGAGAAGGTACGGGAAAAGTACAGAATAAAATAACGGAGAGGTTCGTTGACCTCTCCGTTTCGTTTTTCACGCCAGACCCGGGGGGCAGGGCCGCCCAATGGCTCTTCTGTGGGCGAAGTACAGCTCTTCGGTGGCGAGGGCCATCTTCGTCACGGCGAAATCCTCCCCGTGGGGGTACACGTACCAGGTGTCCTCCAGCGTGTTTAAGTCCACGCAGTCGCCGTACTTGCCCAGATACTCGTACTCGATATGGCAGGAGTACAGCGAAGGCACTGTTTTCACCATCTCAAAGGGGTCCCCGTCCGCGTCGGTGCCGGTGACCCGGAAGCCGTTCATGTCGTGGACCATGGTGCCCTCGCCCAGCCGGATATATCTCTTCGCGTTGGGCAGGGTGTCCACGTGTACGGCCAGCTCGCCGGAGGAATAGGTGCCGTTTTCCACCTCGCAGCGCACGTTCTCACGCTCCCACTCGTACCAGTCGGGGATGTGGGAGAACTCGGTCTCGCCCTCGTTCGCCCGAAGCTCGCCCAGCTCCGTCATGGTCCAGCGGCTGCCGCATTCTCTGCAGAAGATCTCCGTGCCCTCCGACGCCATGCGGTACTCTTTCCCGCAGCGGGGACACTGATAGAGCACCTTGTGGAGTCCTTCGGCCCGCTTCTTGTAGGGCGTACGGATGCCCCGCGCCTTCTGCCACGCGAAATCGTCGTACTGAAACGCCTTCACGATGGCCTCGTTCACCTCGTCCGGCGGCGTGGTCTTAAGCTGCTCGGGGGTGAACAGCAGCGTCATCTCCGCCTCCGTGGGGGCCACGCCCCGGTCGTGCAGGTTCCAGAAAGGGGAGTTGACGTGGTGGCCGTGACATATAAGCGTCACCACCGGCACGCCCAGCATCCGGCACAGCTTGCCCAGCGACGCGGGCAGCACCGCCGTGGTGCCGCACAGGGAGTAGCGCGCCTCGGGGTAAAGGACGATAACGTCCCCGTTTTTTACCACCTGCGTCAGATGACGGATCAGCGTCAGGTCCTGGGTGAACTTGCGCTTGCATATGCACCCCACGCTGCGCAGCAGCTTTTCCCGGCCGATGAAGCCGTCGATGGCCACCACGTAGTTGGCCCGGTGGGGGTAGATGGCCTTGGTCGCCACCTTGAAATCCATAAACGCGTTGTGATTGCACAGCAGCAGATAGGGGGGCTTCAGCCCCTCGACGCCGGATTTGCGGATGATGGTTTTGTGCTTTATCACGTCCGGCACGCTCAGAAGATAGGTCAGGGGCCGCAGATACCACTTCGTACGCACCGGCGGCGCCTTCATGTCGAATCGCTGGAATTCGGTCTTCATTGGCGGTGTTCTCCCGTCTAATGGATTTTGTTTACGCCTGTTTTTCGGTCAGTATCGCCCGAAGCTTGCGTATGGCGTCGGCCACGGTGCCCTCGGTGCAGGGCGCGGCGAGAGTGAAGCCCATCGAGCGCACGCTCTCCTTGCCGTCGGCGGCCACGAAGGCGTAGTCCGCCTCCTGCAGCATCTCGATATCGTTGGGGGAGTCGCCCACGCACACCAGCGTGCCCCTGCCCAGCCTGTCGGCCAGATACCGGGCGGCGGTGCCCTTGGTCACGCCCAAAGCCTGGGTCTCGCACACCACGTCGCTGGAGTGGACGGCGTTGAATCCGGGATAATTCTCCCGCAGGTACGGCACCAGCCTTGAAATCTCCTCCTTGGGCCCCACGAAAACTATCTTCGTCCAGGGCGTGGCGAACTCGTCGGGGGGCAGGCAGAAGTTCTTGCAGTGGAACTCGTCCCAGGGAGCGTTGTAGATGACGCATATCACGTCTGTCCTGTGGGCCTCCACGGTTATCTGCGGGAATTTCGCGATAACGTCCTTGGCCATGGCCAGGGCGCCATCGTCCATGGCGCGCACCAGCACGTCCTCGCCGGTTTCGGGGTCGTATATATCGGCTCCGTTGCCCAGGATGAGGGGCGCGTTGGGAGTTACGCTCTTTGAGATCACGTCCTTGTAGTAGCTGCGGGCCCTGCCGCTGGACACGGTGAACAGTCCGCCCTCGGCCTTGAAGCGCTCAATCTCCCGGATGTTGTCCTCGGGGATGAGAAGGCGCACGTCGCCGTTCTCGTCAAGCCCTGCGGGGTCCACTATGCCGGTGAGGGTATTGTCGTAGTCGGAGCATAAAAGCACGTCGGAAAAAATGCCCATGATATCGTCCTTTCATACGGCGAAAACGCCGCGGTTTTGCATATTGTTGATATTATATAATGAACCCAAGCCCGTTGACAAGTGGGGACGGGAAAATGAAAAAGCGACCGCAAGGCCGCTTTTTCACAGACGCTTTTTCAGCTGTACATATCGTAATTCTCAAAGCCGAAGAGATATACGCCGAAATCGCCGAAATCGGAGAGATACTCATCGAAGATATAGTCGACGAAATACAGGCAGTCCTGCAGGTCGCTGGAGGCGAAGCCCTCGTTGGTGGCGACGTCGTATCCGTCGTTTTTATCTATCTCGTCGAAGGTGAGGTTGTCGCCCCGGAAATCCGGAGCGTAGACGTAGCTGTACGCCTCAAGCGAGGCCGCGGAATTGTTCACGTCGCTGTAATAGTAATAACCCACGGAGTGGTTATAGGTGAAATAGTCCAGGGCCAATACGGTCGAGTAATACTCGTTTTCGACGGTCTCGGTCCGCTGAACGTAGATGTCGTAGTTCGAGGGGTTGCACAGCAGATAATACGTGACCTGCCCGTAAGAGGTGTCCACCGCTTCCGAATAGGCCATAAATCCTGCCAGCGTGTCGTTCTGGTACACCTGCACGAAAGCGCCGAGATAATCGTACGCGTCCTGGGCTGCGGATGACGTGCTGCCGCCGGAGACGGAGACGTAGCCCGGGAACAGTTCTGAGAGGGGAGTGCATTTGGCACTGGAATATCCGCTGATGATCGTGATGGGGATGGCGAAGCCCAGATTTGCGCCGCTCTCCATGATGGCGGAGGTGATGCCGATGACCTGCCCGTACTTGTTGATGAGGGCGCCGCCGCTGCTGCCGTGGGAGATGGCGGCGTTGGTCTGTATGTAGGTAAAGCCGTTTATGACCTGCCCCGGATTGGAGATTATGCCGTCGGAGATGGTGTTCTGCAGACCCTGGGGACTGCCGATGGCGTAGCATTTCGCGCCGCCAACCACCGTGGAGGAGTCGCCTATCTCAAGACAGGAGAAGCCGGAGCCCTCTATCTTTATTACGGCCCAGTCCTCCTCCTTGCTGTAATCGTAAACGCCCGCCACTTTATACTGCTCTTTGGTGGTGGACAGGGTGATGGCGGCGGAATAAGCGTCCTCGATGACGTGGTAGTTGGTCACGGCGATGCCGTCGCTGCGGAGGAAGAAGCCGCTGCCGGAGGCGAAGGGAACGCCGTTCTTGTCCGCCACCTCGATATAGAACACGGCGGGGGAGCACTTGGCGTAGATCTGTTCGGAGTTGAGCTCGGCAGTTACGGGAGCCGTGGGGTATTTGGCGATGGCGTCGCTCCGGTAGGTGCTCTGGAACACGATGCCGGATATGGCGCCGTCGGAGATGAGCTTCTGGCCCAGCGTCTGGGAGGTGCCCTTCATTTTGACCGCCAGCGCGGCGTAGGACACCAGGACCACGTCCGCTCTCCAGAAGTCGGACACGTTCACGCACTCGGGCAGTATCCCCACGGACTTTGACAGCGTGAAGGGGTCGGAATAGGTGAAGTCGAGGCCGTTGGCGTCGGAATAGCCCAGCGCCCGGAGCATGAAGGTGAGATACATCTGGGCGTTGGCGTTGCTCAGACCGAACTGCGTGGCGGAAATGCCGTTGGTAAGGCCGTGCTCATATGCGTAGCCCACGTATTTGTTGGCGGCGTCGTTGGTCCAGACGGGCACGTCCGTGAAAGGGTGGGACCAGCTGCCGTCCAGCGCCTCGTTTTCCTTTCCCAGCACGCGGATGAGCATTACAAGCGCCTCAAGCCGCGTCGGAGCCCGGTTGAGGTCGAAGTCCGTGTCCGATACGCCCTTGAAAAGCCCCAGCTTCTTCAGGTCCTGCGCAAGGGATTCCTCATAGGAGGTGTCCCTGGCCGCCAGGGAGAAAACGGGGAGTATCGTTATGCATATGCACACGCACAGGATAGCGGAGATCAGTCTTTTTGTCTTTTTATTCATGTCTCGTCTCTCCTTATGATAGTCCCGGTCAGGTTGCTGCATAAATTATACACCACCCGCCGGAGAAACACAATGCGCAAAAGAGCCGCCCGCGCCGCCGGTCACGAAAAAAAGCCGGGAAATGAAAAAAAGCGCCTTCTGCCGCGGCGACAGAAGGCGTTTCCTGTGTGATTGAAGTGAAACGACGGGCCTTGAATTCTCCGCCCGGAAAACCGCTTCGACGTCCGGCAGGGCGGCCCGATGCGAAAGACGGCTGCGCAATGAGCGGGAGACGGCGCGCAGGAAGCAATAAAGCCGCCGCAGGCGATATATAGCCTGCGGCGGAGATGGTCGGAGTGGCGGGACTTGAACCCTACACCAAACGCTTAATAATGGCGAGAATACTGGTATATTCGGATTTAGTGAGCATTTTCGTGAGCAAAGAGGGTAAATGAT
>JAEETR010000179.1 GCA_016286595.1 Oscillospiraceae bacterium
AGGGGCCTCGGTGAGCAGCTTTACTCCATGCGGGTGAATATCGCTGATTCGGCACTGTCCATCGTGCTGGTCCTGATACTGCTGCCACGGTATGGCATAGACGGCTATATCTTTCTGCTTTACTTTACAGAGGCATTCAACTTCTTTTTGAGCATCCGCCGCCTTTCAAAGGTGACGCAGCTGCGCACAGATTTTTCCGGCGGTATTAAAACGGCTGTCGCCGCCCTGGGGGCGGCCAACTTCGCGCCGCTGGTCGCTGACCTGATGGGCGGATACCTTACGGCAGGGAGACTGACGCTGGCTGTCCTGCTTTTTTTCACGGTTTACGGCGCTCTCCTGTACTGTCTTCAGGCAATGCGCGGCGAGGACGTGCGCCGGGTGCGGCGGGCTCTGCGGGGCAGGATGTGAATATGTAACGCGGGATGACCCGCGTTTTACGCATTGTCCTCGATCCGTTCGTTCTGGCGGAAGAGCAGGGAAACGCACCACAATGCCGACAGCCCCACCAGAGTATATACCACTCTGCTGACGGAAGCCGTCTGCCCGCCGAACAAATAGGCCACCAGGTCAAACTTGAAAATGCCGATGAGGCCCCAGTTCAGTCCGCCGATGATAGTCAGGACGAGGGCTATTCTATCCATGATCATGAGATTTGCTCCTTCCTTTATGGGTACGCAGAAAGTATTCCCGGCAAAACGCGAAATATTCCCTCAATAAGCAAAAGCGTTTCTATTTTTCCTCTTGTGTGTTACAATAAACGCGGCGGTTGACGCAATCTGATGCTGCGGCGGGATATGATGATGGATACTGTTGAGATACTGGCCCCTGCAAAGATAAATCTGTGCCTGGACGTGCTTGGCAAGAGGGAAGACGGTTATCACGAGGTGCGCACGGTGATGACCGCCGTGCCCGTGTGCGACGAGTTGACGGTAAGACGCGCCGGCGCCGGCATAACCGTAAGTACGGACAGAAGTTTTATACCGAACGACGAGCGGAACATCGCCTGGAAGGCGGCAGCCGTATTCTTTGAGGCGGCGTGCGTCTCCGGCGGCGCGGTTATAACGATAAAAAAGCGCATCCCCGTTCAGGCGGGAATGGGCGGCGGCAGCGCCGACGGTGCTGCCGTGCTCCGGGCGCTGAACGCGCTTTACGGCGATCCTATGTCGACGGAGGAACTGATAAGAACCGCCGCGAAGGTGGGTACCGACGTGGCCTTCTGCGCGGCGGGAGGTACCGCGCTTGGTACCGGAAGGGGCGAGATCATTACTCCATTGCCGGATCTGCCCGACTGCGGCATTGCCATAGTCAAACCGAGCTTTTCCGTATCCACGCCGAAGCTGTTCGCCCGCATCGACTCGGTGAACGTGAGATACCGCCCGGATACCGACGGCCTCGCCGATGCCCTGAAAAACGGCGATATCGGCGGCGTGGCCAGACGCTGCTTCAACGTTTTCGAGCAGGCTCTGCCCCCGCGGGACGCCGCCGTCGTGGAAGAGATAAAGGGCGCGCTGCTGGCGGCAGGCGCCATGGGCGCGGCCATGACCGGTACCGGCTCCGCGGTTTTCGCAGTCTTCAATACCGGCAAGGGAGCCCTCGGGGCGCGGGAAGAGATAAAAAAACAGTGGCCCGACTCGTATTTCATGGCCCGGAAATCCGCCCGGCAGGTATAACGGAGCGCCGGAAGGCCGATAATATGTACGACGTTACATATTATCGGCTTTTTTGGAGGCTTTATGAAAGCGAAAACATGGGAAAAGGCCCTCGTCGCGGCCGTTGCCGCCGGCCTGATCGCGGGCGTCGCGGACGTCTGGGCGGCTCAGCGGACTTTGGAGGACAAGCTTATCCGGCTCCACGTGGTAGCCGCTTCCGACGGGGATTACGACCAGTCCCTTAAGCTGAGCGTGCGCGACGCAGTGACGGAAGAACTCTCCGTTGTGCTGGAGGACGTCACAGACAGAGACCGGGCGGAGAAAATGATAAGGGAAAAACTGCCGGAGATAGAAACTGTGTGCCGCGGCGTGTGCGCACGGTACGGCGCACCCTACGGCGTGTCTGTGACGCTGCGGAGAGAGTCGTTCCCCACGCGAAACTATGATACGTTCTCCCTGCCCGCCGGGGAGTACCTGTCCCTGCGGGTGACGCTGGGGGAGGGCTCCGGCCGCAACTGGTGGTGCGTCGTGTTCCCGCCGGTATGCGCCGCCTCATCGGCCCGGGAACTGTCGGAGTTTGATCTGACCGACAAGGAGCTGGCCTTCATCACCAGAGATGGGCGCGAATACGCCGTGCGGTTCCGTATCGCCGAGGTAATGGGACAAATAAGGGACGCTGTATGTGATACTGTCAGACGCGTCCGTGGACGCGCGCCGATATAATTGACTGCGTCCGTCCTGTTTTGTATAATTATGACAGTATAAGGAAAGGAGGCGGAGAGATGCTCACGCTTATAGTCGGTCGGGCCGGCAGCGGCAAGACCAGCCGCATGTACGGCGAGATCGCCTCGCTGGCGGCCGCGGGAGTTGAGAATATCGTGCTCGTGGTGCCCGAGCAGTTCTCCCACGATGCCGAACGGGAACTGGCGGAGCGCTGCGGCGACAGCGTCAGCCTCCACGCGGAGGTACTGAGCTTTTCCAGGATGGAGAACCGGGTGTTCTCGGAGCTGGGCGGCATGGCGGAAAAGACGCTGGACAAGGGCGGCAGGATCCTCGCCATGAGCCTTGCCATGGGCGATACGGCCCACGCGCTGAAGACCTATTCCGGCGTGAGCCGCCGTTCAGACTTCCTGCAGGGTCTGCTGACGGCTTACGACGAGATGCGCATGGCCCGGGTCACCCCGGACGACCTGCACTGCGCCGCAGACCGGGTGGGCGGTACGCTCTCGGACAAGCTTGAGGATCTTTCCCTGATATTTGCCGCCTACGAGACGGTGAAAAACCGCACCGGACGTGACGAGAGGGACAGGATGGAGCGCCTTGCCGACAACGTCGAGGAGAGCTCCATCGGCTCCGAGGGGAAGATTTACATAGACGGTTTTACAGATTTTACAGCCCAGGAGATGCGGGTGCTGCGGGGCCTTATGGTCAAGGGCGCCGACGTCACCGTGGTGCTGACCTGCGGGCCTCTGGACGAACGTGACGCGGTTTTCGAACTGCCAAGGCGCACGGCATCCCAGCTGCTGGCCATCGCCGGGGAACTGCACGCGGAAAGTCAGATCATCTCCATCTCGGGAGGAAATCTCCGCAGTCAGCCCCTGCGGTACATGGAGCGCAGTCTTTTCGACTACTCCGCCAGACCATACCCCGGCGGAGGAGACGATATCCGCCTTACGGAGGCCGCCACCGTCAGTCAGGAGTGTTCCGCGGCGGCGGCGGAGGTGCTGCGTTTCGTTAGAGCGGGGCACCGGTTCCGGGACGTGGCCGTGACGGCCGCGGACTGGGAAAAATACTCCGGCGTGGTGCGGGGCACCTTCGCCCGTTACGGCATCCCGGTGAACGTTACGGAAAAGGACGACGTGCTGGACAAGCCCGTGCTGGCCTTCGTTACCGGCGCTCTCGACGTTATCACCGGCGGCTGGAGCTACGCCGATATGTTCAGATATCTCAAGACCGGTCTGGCGGACGTATCCGCGCCGGACCTTGACGTGCTTGAGAACTACGTTCTGAAGTGGAATATCCGCGGCTCGTCGGCATGGAACGGCGAGAGAGAGTGGACCATGCCCCCCGCGGGATATACGGACGTTCTCAGCGATGAGGACAAGGCTCTTCTTGAAAGACTGAACGAGCTGAGAAGGACCGTGGCGCAGCCTCTTTATGGGCTTCAGCAGGGACTGAAGGACGCCGCTGGCGCCATTGACAAGACCAGGGCACTGTACGGGTTTCTGGAGGATATCGACCTGCCGAAACGCCTTGACGAAAGACAGGCGGCCTTTGAGGCGGCAGGACGGCTGCAGACAGCCGACGAGTACGGTCAGCTGTGGGAGATACTCGTCTCCGCCATGCAGCAGTTCGCCGACATACTGGGCGATTCCGACGTTGATACAGACGAGTTCGCGCGGCTTTTCAAGCTGGTGCTGGGACAGTATCAGGTGGGAGCCATACCCTCCAACGCCGACAGCGTGGGCCTTGGTTCCATGCGGCGCATGCGGGGCAGGGGCGTGAAGCTTCTCATAGTCATGGGCGCCGTGGACGGCGCTCTGCCTGCCAGGGAGCAGTCCGGAGGAGTATTCTCCGACAGTGAGAGAGACGTACTCAAGAGCATCGGCCTCCCCATAGCCGACGGCACCGACGAAAGCGTCGCAAGGGAACTGAACGCGGCGTACGTATCCCTGACGATGCCCTCGGAACGTCTTGTGCTTTCCTATCCCTCCGAGGGCGGGAAAAACCGCCGCTCCTTCATAATGACGCGGCTTGAACGGCTTTTCTCCGCCCGGCCCGAGACGCCCGGAGACGATATTTATACCGAAGCGCAGGACCCCTGCTTCGAGGCCGCAGCCGCAGGGGAGGGAGCGTACAGCGCGGCGGCGCGCTCCTACTTTGAATCAAGGCCCGACACGGCGCCCCGCCTGCGCGCCATACTCGCCTCCGCACGGGAGATGACGGGACGGCTGTCCCGTCCCGCCGCCGAGGCTCTTTACGGCAAAAAGATAAGCGTCACGGCCACGAGGATGGAGAAATTCTCGTCCTGCCGTTACGCGTACTTCCTGCAGTACGGCCTTCAGGCCAGGAAACGCAGCCGCGCAGAGCTGGACGCGCCTCAGACCGGCACGTTTATGCATTACGTCCTCGAGGGCGTCGTGCGCGCCGCACAGGAGCGGGGAGGCTTTGCAAAGCTCAGCGACGACGAGGTGGCGGAGCTTGCCCGCCGCTTTGTGAAAGAATACGCCGAAAGGTATCTCGGCGGGTTTGAGGACAAGTCCGGCAGATTCAGATATCTGTATTCCCGTCTTGCCGACGACGCTGTCCGGGTGTCGGTGACCATGGCGGATGAACTCAGAAGCTCCGATTTCCGGCCTCTCGATTTCGAGCTGCGCTTTGCCGGAAACGGCGATCTGCCCCCGGTGGAGACCGAGGGAGTAAAGGTGTCCGGTATCGTTGACCGAGTGGACGGCTGGGTAAAAGACGACAAGCTCTATCTTCGCGTGGTGGATTATAAGACGGGGAAAAAGGCCTTTTCGCTGTCGGATATATGGTACGGAATGGGTGTGCAGATGCTCATGTACCTGTTCGCACTCGAGCGGGAGGGCGGAGACAGATACGGAAAACAGATCGTGCCCGCCGGCGTGCTCTACGCCCCGGCAAGGGACGTTATCCTGTCCGTACAGTCCGACCCCGACGACGTGACTCTGGAAAGCGAAAGGGCGAAATTGTCCAAACGCAGCGGCCTTATCCTCAACGATGAGGAAGTGATCAGCGCCATGTCCCGGAAGCCGGAAAAATATCTTCCCGTTACGATAGACAAAAAAAAGGGGAACGTTACAAGGGGCAGTCTCGCCGACGCCGAGCAGCTCGGAATGCTGTCCCGGCATATCGACGGTCTGCTCAAGACCATGGGCCGGGAGATAAGCGACGGTTCGATAACCGCCGACCCGTTCTACAAAAATCAGAATGAAAACGCGTGCCTGTGGTGCGACTACTACGACGCGTGCCACTTTGCCGACTCGGCGGACTCATCGTCAAGACTGCGCTATCAGCGCACGCTCAAGAGCGACGAGGTATGGCAGAAACTCGGGGAGGAGACGGTATGAGCGCTGTTATATTGACTGACGAGCAGCGTCAGGCTGTTGAAAACCGGGGAGGAGCCCTGCTGGTCTCCGCGGCCGCGGGCAGCGGCAAGACGAGAGTGCTGGTGGAGCGCCTTATGCGCAGGCTCCTCGGCCCCCAGGAACAAGATCTCGACGAATTTCTCGTAATAACCTATACCAACGCCGCGGCGGACGAGCTGCGGGGCAAGATACTCGACGCCGTTTACGAGCGGCTGGCGGACGACCCGGCAAACCGCCATCTCAGACGACAGATCGACCTGTGTTCCCGGGCGCAGATCGGCACTATCCACGCTTTCTGCATGTCCGTTATCCGGGAAAACGCGCATCTGCTTGGCGTCAGCCCGGATTTCAGGGTCATGGACAAGAACGAAAGCGATATCCTCAGGCAGGAGACCCTGTCCGATATGCTGGACGACTGCTACGAATCCGGCGGCGAGGGCTTCCTGACGCTGGCGGACACCATGGGCGCCGGGCGGGACGACTCTAAGCTGGCGGCTATAATCCTCGACACCTATGATAAACTTATGAGCCATCCGTACCCGGAAAGATGGGTGGCGGAGCAGAAGACCGCCATGGCACGGCTCGACACGGCCGTTGACGTGTCCGATACCGTGTGGGGCCGCCTCCTTATGGAAGAGGCGAAGCGCACTGCCGATTATCTCACGCAGCAGACTGCCGCCCTCATAACTAAAGCCGGACAGTGTCCCGGGTTCTATGACCGCTACGGCGCCAATCTGGAGGGAATATACGAAAAACTGCGCCGTCTATGCGCCGCTCTTGAGAGCTCGTGGGAGGGCGCGAGGAGCATCTTCGAGGAGGAGCCGCCCCCGCTCAAACGCGTTACGGGTTATGAAGACCTGAAGGCCGTCCGTAAAGAGATACTGGAAAAGATCAAAAAATTGAAGGCCGTGTTTGACCTGGACTCCAGCAGGGCGCTTGAGGACATGCGAGCCGTGACCCCGGTCGTAGGAACGCTGTACGACACCGTGCTGGAGTTCATGGATCGATACGCGAAGAAAAAGCGGGGCAGAAACGTACTGGATTTTACCGACCAGGAGCACCTGGCGCTGAAGCTGCTGACAGACCCTCAGACGGGAGAGCCAACCCCTGCCGCCAGAAGCATCTCCCAGAGGTATTCGGAGATCCTCGTAGACGAGTATCAGGACGTAAACGCCATACAGGAAGCGATCTTCGCCGCTGTATCCCGGGATGGGAACAACGTTTTCATGGTGGGCGACGTGAAGCAGTCCATCTATAGATTCAGGCTGGCGGACCCCACGATATTTCTTGAAAAGTACAGGAGCTTCCGGGACGCCGCCGAAGCGGACGAGGGCGAGGGACGCAGGATAATCCTCTCCCGCAACTTCCGTTCCAGAGCGGGTATCCTGGACGCGGTGAACTTCGTGTTCAGAAACGTCATGTCCTCCGCCTTCGGAGAGATGGACTATACCGACAAAGAGGCCCTTTATCCCGGCGCGGTTTACCCCGACAACGGCGAGCCCGCCGTGGAACTGGACGTGGTGGACATGAGCGTCGGAGACGACGGCGAGGAGTCCGTCGAGCGGGTCGACGCCGAGGCCGCCCACGTGGCCGCCCGCATAAGAAACATGCTGGACGGCGGCACGCTCGTATCCGACGGGGACGCTCTGCGCCCGGTACGGGCGGGAGATATCGCCGTTCTGCTGCGGTCCGTGAAGGACAAGGCGCCGCGGTACGCCGCGGCCCTTACCGCGGCGGGCATAGGCGTGAGCCTGAGCGCGGGAGACGAGTTCTTTACCTCCACCGAGGTGTCCATAGCCATCTCTTTCCTTTCCTGCATAGACAATCCCCGGCAGGACATACCCCTCATATCCCTTATGCGCAGCCCCGTGTTCGCATTTACCCCGGACGAGCTGGCGCTTGTGCGGGCCGGGAAGAAGGACGGGGACTTCTGGTCGGCTGTGCAGACCGCCGCGGCCAATGACGAAAAGTGCGCCGCTTTCATAAGGGAGCTGGACGCTTACAGGGCCCAGGCGCCGGACATGAGCGCGGACGCGTTCCTGTGGCACGTGTTCACAAGATCGGGACTTTTCGCCGCGGCGTCGGCCATGACAGGCGGCGAAGCCCGCCGCGCAAATCTCATGCGCCTTATCGATTGCGCCCGGGACTTTGAGAGCGCCGGGTACAAGGGCCTTTTCGGCTTCGTCACGTACATTCGTGATCTTATGGAGCGGGGCGAGCTGCCTTCGGTGGAAGCGCCTCCCGCCCAGGCCGACGCAGTGACGATAATGAGCATACACAGCTCGAAGGGCCTTGAGTTCCCCGTGGTCTTCCTGGCCGACATGACGAAACAGTTCAATACCGAGGATTCCCGCCGTCCGCTCCTTATCCATCAGGACCTGGGAGCCGGGCCGAAACGGGTGGACCTGGAGCGCCGGATAGAGTACCCGACGCTCATGCGCCGGGCGGTACAGGCAAGGATATCGCTTGAAAACCTTTCCGAAGAACTGCGGGTGCTGTACGTGGCCATGACGAGAGCCAGGGAGAAGCTGGTGATGGTCTGCTCGTACAAAAGCGCGGCGGGAGAACTGCAGAAGCTGTCCGACGCGCCGCTGCCCGTGCCGCCGGAGGTGCTGAAAGAGGCAAAAAGCACCGCCGCGTGGGTGCTGTACGCCGCCCTGCACCGCCGTGAGGCGGCGGAGACCTGCGGTGTGGGCGTGGAAACGGCGGAGACCTTCGAATACCCATGGGCCGTCTACTTCGGGCCGCCCATGACCGCCGCGAGAGCGGGAGCGGAGCGTAAAGACCCGG
>JAEETR010000180.1 GCA_016286595.1 Oscillospiraceae bacterium
CCCGGGTCACCGCCCGCGCGGGCATGAAGCGGAACCTGCCGTCGTCGCCCGCGCAGCCGGATATGAAGTCGTTCATAAGCGCGGTGGCCACATAATCTCTGGCCCATACGGGGATGTCGCCGTCGTCGCTGAAGCCGGTTCGGGTCACGCCCTCAAGCAGCTCCACGTCGGCAAGCTCCATGCACATGGCCAGGAATTCCGCTCTCGTCACGGCGGTGTCGGGGCTGAAATAGTATTTATCCCCGATCTGTTCGCCGATGAATACGCCCTTCTCCGCCAGCCGTACAGCGGCGTACTCGCCGCCGCTGCCCTTCATGTCGGAGTAGGTTACGGCAGCGGCCTTTGATTTGATCCTGACAGTCACCTCAGCCTCGTTGGAGACGGAGCCGAGCGCGTCCCGGGCAACGTAGGTGAAGGAATCCCGGCCCGTTTTTCCCCTGGATGGGGTGTAGATGAAAACGTCGTCCTCCAGCGTAACGGAGCCCTTCCGGGGACGGGATACCAGAGCGTAGGTCAGCTCGTCGCCCTCCGGGTCAACGGCGGACAAGCTGCCGGAGACAGTGACGTTTTTGTTTGTGACGACCTGAGAGTTCTGTGCCACCGGGGCGCCGTTCACGGCCTTCGGCTGCGTCGTCACCGCCGAGGCCGCGGGACACAGGGCGGCCAGCATCGCCGCGGCAAGGACAAGAGCTTTTGTCTTCAGATTTTTCATAAGCATACCTCCGAAATATGGATATGCTTATCATGTCCTCCAAAAGGCAGAATATGCGCGGTTTTACAGGTAGTACCGCAATACGTCTGCCTCGGGGACGAAGACCTCACGGATACCGACCTCCGCGATGACACGCAGCTTTTCCATGACGGAATATTCGTCGTCGAACACGGTAAAATGCGCCCGTTCTCCTACCGTATACGTAAAATATCCGGCGCAAAGAGTCTTACAGTGACGGACGGCGCCTCCGGTGCCGGGCAGCAGACGGCGCAGTTCCCCGGGCGTCAGCTCCCGCCGCGTCCGCTCCGGCGGAGCAAGGGCATAATCGACGCGAAGAGGCATTACGTCTGCGGCCACACGGTCTTTCCCGAACTTTTCCGCGGCGCTCGTCATCCGCTGACGGAAGCTGCCGGAGGACACCGCCGTGCTGACAAGGGCGATGCAGTCCATCCCCGGCATGACGTACGCTTCGGGCAGATACAGACGAAGACCGGCGTTCGCCATCGCGTCTGCCAGCGGCGGAAAGAACGAAGCGGAGCCGGGTCCCGGCGTCATGACGGCCGCGCCCGCGCACCCGTGCGAAAGACATTCCCGCACCACGGCTGCGCACAGGCCGTCGGGACACCTGCCGGAGGATACCGACGACACGTCGACGCATATAAGGCGGCAGGGAGGCACGGCACCCGTCACCAGAAGCCGCCCACCGACGTCCGCCCGGTAATACGCCGCCGCGGCGGGACGGTCCGGCGGGACAGGACTGCCGCCGGGGTATCTCACCGCGTAAATAACGATGCCGTCTGCCACTGTACAACCCTCCCGAACTGTGGTAAAATGTGAAAACGATCAAAAAAAATATATGCCCCGGAGCAAGGAATATGAAGCTTCTGCCCGTCGCCGATTACAAGTTCAAAGCACTCACTGACGTGTCGCCCGAGTTCATGCTGTCAAAGGGTATAAAACTGCTGCTGCTGGACGTGGACAACACCATGGCCCCCTATGAGGACGACGCCGTCTCCCCGGCGCTGGCCGCGTGGGCTGAAAGATGCGCGGACAGCGGGGTGCGGCTTTACATCGTTTCCAACAACAAGGGAGACAGACCCAGGCTTTTCGGTGAGGCGCTGGGTATCCCGTATATAAAGCTGGCCCGCAAGCCGGCGAAAAGAGGGCTGCGCGCCGCCATGAGCGACGCCGGCTTCACCGAGGAGGATACCGCCATAGCCGGGGATCAGATCTATACCGATATGCTGGCCACCGTTGGCTGGAAGGTGCGGGGGATACTTGTGAAGCCCGTTAAGCTGACGAACCCGCTGCACACTCTGCGCTATATAGCCGAGCTGCCCTTCAGATGGTACGGCGCCCGGCTGTGATGAAGGAGGAAATAATGGACAGATTTGCAAAGATAGCCGCCGCCATTGCGGGTGGGGACGTGGACGCCCTGCTTATAACCGGAGAGTCCAACCGCTTTTACGCCGCGGGCTTTCCCGCCTCGGACGGCGTGGCGGTGGTGACGGGGGAGAAGAGCTACTTCTTCACCGACAGCAGATATATCGAGGCCGCGCAGATGGCCATCTCCGGCGCGGAGGTGGCGGTGGTGGTCAGCGGTACCCAGGGCTATATAGACCGGATAAACGAGGTCGTCGCCGCCCACGGCGTGAAGCGGCTTGGCTTCGAGGAGGACGTGATGTCCTACGGCACGTATCTTGCCTTCAGCAGGGGCGTAAAGGCTGAACTGGTCCCGGCCCAGAAGGTGCTGTCCGATCTGCGGCGGATAAAGGAGCCCGGCGAGCTGGAGATAATGCGTAAGGCCCAGGTCATCGCAGAGAAGGCCTTCAGCGACCTCGTACCCATGATTTCCACGGAAATGACCGAAAAGGAGCTGGCGGCGGAGCTTCTGTACCGCATGCAGAAATTCGGCGCCGACGACAAGAGCTTCGACACCATAGCCGTGTCCGCCGAGAAGAGCAGTATGCCCCACGGCGTCCCCGGCGACGTAAAGATTAAAAAGGGCTTCCTTACCATAGATTTCGGCGTAAAGTACAGAGGGTACTGCTCCGATACCACCCGGACCCTGTGTATAGGACAGCCATCGCCTGAGATGAAAAAGGTCTACGATACCGTCCTGCGGGCCCAGATAGCCGCGGAAGAGGCGGCCAGAGCGGGCATATCCGGCAAGGCGCTGGACGGCGTGGCCCGTGACGTTATCGCCGCCGCCGGATACGGCGAGTGCTTCACCCACTCTCTGAGCCACGGCGTGGGCATAGATATCCACGAGTCGCCCAGCGCGTCGCTCCGCTCCGTTGACGTCATCCCCGCCGGGGCCGTCATATCCAACGAGCCGGGCATATATCTGCCGGGAAAATTCGGCGTGAGGATAGAGGACGTGCTCATCATAAAGGAGGGCGGATGCGAGAATATAACGCATTTGCCGAAGGAGCTTGTCGTTCTGTAAAGAAAACTATTGCAAAAAGCGAATATACGCTGTAAAATAGTACAGGTATTTTTTACTCTATGGGAGGGTATTTATATGATAACAGCCGGCGATTTCAGAAATGGCGTGACCTTTGAGATGGACGGACAGCCCATGCAGGTGGTTGAGTTCCAGCATGTCAAGCCCGGCAAGGGCGCCGCATTTGTCCGCACCAAGATGAAGAACGTCATCACCGGTGCAGTCGTTGAGACTTCTTTTAACCCCACTGCCAAGTTCGAGGAGGCCTTCGTCGAGCGCAAGAGCATGGAATACAGCTACAACGACGGCAATCTCTACTACTTCATGGATCCCGAATCCTACGATCTCATCCCCATCGATGAGAGCAAGCTTGGGGAGAATTTCCGCTTCGTCACCGAGAACATGACCTGCACCGTCATGTCCTACAAGGGCAACGTGTTCAGCGTCGATCCCCCCACCTTCGTTGACCTGGAGGTCACCGATACCGAGCCCGGCTTTGCGGGCAACACCGCCACCAACACCACCAAGCCCGCCACTCTTGAGACCGGCGCGGAGATAAAGGTGCCCCTGTTCATCAACATCGGCGACCGTATCCGTATAGACACCCGCGTGGGTGAGTATCTCGAGAGAAGCAAGGGTTGAG
Source organism: Oscillospiraceae bacterium (assembly GCA_016286595.1). Lineage (GTDB taxonomy): Bacteria > Bacillota > Clostridia > Oscillospirales > Oscillospiraceae > RUG626. Next base: position 3,802 of record JAEETR010000180.1, read on the forward strand.
GTGAACGATATGACGCCTTCTGAAAAAGTCGCGTATCTCAAGGGCCTTGTCGAGGGCATGGGACTTGACCTGACCACCAAAGAGGGAAAGGTCCTTGATAAGATCATGGACATCCTTGAGGACCTGGCCTTCGGTCTTGCCGACGCGGAGGAGAACGCCCTCAATATCGGCGACGAGCTGGATCAGCTCTCCGACGATCTGGCCGACGTGGAGGAGATAGTCTACGCCGACGACGATGAGGACGATGAGTCCTGCTGCGGCGGCTGCGGCCGCGGCCGCGTCTGGGAGTACGACGGTACCGACGACGAGGACGATGATGACGAGGATGAGGACGAGTATTCCGTGACCTGCCCCAACTGCAACATGGAGATAATCGTCACCGGGTCCGACGTGGAAAGCGGCAGCATCGTCTGCCCCAACTGCGACAAGACTCTCGAACTCGAGTTTGATGACGAGGACGAGGAGCCCGACGAGGACTGAAGAAGATAACTTTTTACCGGGGAGCTGTCAGAACGGCAGCTCCCCGAATTTATAACGGGGGAGCCCGGCGAGGGCGCCTGTAAGATGACAGACATTTCGGTAAGCAAAGTTAAAATAGAGTTCGTGGAGGGCGTGGAGATACTCAAGGGCGTCAGCTTCGAGGTCACCGCCGGGGAGCATATAGGCGTTCTGGGACGCAACGGCGCGGGCAAGACCACGCTTTTCCGCATTATCTCCGGTGAGATCGAGCCTGACGAGGGCACCGTGGTCACCTTCCCGGGCAAACGTGTGGGCGTGCTGGCCCAGATACCCGACTATCCGGAAGACTTCACGGGTGAGGACGTGCTGAAGACCGCCCAGGAGCGGGTAAAGCGCCTTGAGCGCAGAATGCGCGAGCTGGAGGAGAAGATGGCCGCCGGTGACGACGACGTTCAGACCCTGCGCCGGTACGACGAAATCTCCAACCGTTTCATGGACCTGGGGGGATACGAGCTGGAGCGGTTCCGAAACACCGTGGCCAACGGCCTCGGCATACCAATGACCCAGAGGCAGATGCTGTTCTCGGAACTGTCCGGCGGAGAGAAGACACGGATGAACCTGGCCCGCCTCATGCTGGAGGATACGGATATCCTTCTGCTCGACGAGCCCACAAACCACCTCGATATGGCTGCTGTGGAGTGGCTGGAGGATTATATCTCCCGCTTCCGGGGCACGGTGCTCACTGCATCCCACGACAGGTATTTCCTTGACCGTACCGTCAGCCGCATTGTCGAGATAGAGGACGGCGTGGCCGAATTTTACAGCGGCAATTACTCATTCTATCTGGAGGAGAAGCAGCGCCGGTACGAGGAGCGGCTCCGCCAGTACGAGAAGGAGCAGGCCAAGATAGAGCAGCTGGAGGCCGCGGCGGAAAAGCTGCATCTGTGGGCCTTCATGGGCAACGACGCGCTGCACAAGCGGGCGTTTTCGATAGAAAAGCGCATCGAGCGCATACGCACCACCGACAAGCCTCAGACCCAGCGGAAGCTGACGGCCCGCTTCGGCAGCAGTGACTTCCGGGGCGACGAGGTGCTCGTTCTGCGTGGAGTATCGAAGAGCTTCGGAGAAAAGAAGCTGTTCTCCGATCTGGAGCTGCTCGTAAGACCCGGGGAACGGGTGGCGCTCATCGGCGCCAACGGCACGGGAAAATCAACTCTGGTGAAGATAATCATGGGGGAGGAGAACGCTGACGGCGGCCTTGTACGCATCGGCCCTTCGATAAAAACGGCTTATCTGCCCCAGATCGTGGAGTTTGAGGACCCATATATGTCCGTGCTGGACGCCATGCGGGAGGAGACGGGCCTTGATACCCAGACCGCCCGCAACAGGCTCGGAGCCTTCAACTTCCGGGATAAGGACGTTTTCACTTTCGTGTCCGACCTGTCCGGCGGGGAGAAGAGCCGGTTAAAACTGTGTATCCTCATGCAGAAGGATATCGACTTCCTTATCCTCGACGAGCCCACGAACCACCTGGACATCATCTCCCGGGAGTGGGTGGAAGACGCCCTGTCCGATTTCGGCGGGACGATGCTCTTCGTGTCCCACGACAGATATTTCATCGACAAATTCGCCACCCGTATCTGGGAACTGCGGAGCGGGGGAGAGCTGCAGGAGTTCAACGGCGGCTTTACCCGCTACATGGAGCTTTACGGCACCGCCAGGATAGAGCCGCCTAAACAGGAAAAGCCCAAAAAGGAAAAACCGCGCCGGGAGCGTTCCGGATCGCCGGAAAAGGTCCGGGCGAGGCTTGAAAGAGAGATCGAGTCCGTTGAGAACGAGATAGCCGACGTGGAACGGCAGGAGGAGGAATTCCAGTCCGACTACGAAAGACTTATGGAGCTTTCCCAGAGGAAGCAGGAACTGTCCGAGCGTCTTGACGGGCTCTACGAGGAGTGGGGCGAGCTGTGAAAAAGTATATCGGATACGTTATCGCCGCCGCCGCTTTCGCAGCGGCAGGCGTGTTTTTCCGAACGGCGCTGAGAGGCTACGGTTTTCTGGCCCTTGTCATGTTCGGTATCTCGGCGCTGGTCTTGGTGTTTATGGGCCTGCGGCTTATGGAAAAACGACGGCCCCGGGTCAGCCGTGCCGTCAGAAAAACCCTGAACTTCCTGATTGTCGCGGGCCTTGTCGTCCTCATTGGGACGGAGATATTCATTATCTCGGCGGAGTCCGGCAGCGTCGGCGTTAAGGCCGATTACGCCATCGTTCTCGGCGCCGGAGTCAACGGCACGGTGCCATCCCGGTCCCTGCAGGCACGGCTTGTATCGGCTAAGGAGTACGCCGAAACGTACCCGGACGCCGTGCTCATCGTGTCCGGCGGCAAGGGCGGCGGAGAGAACGTCTCCGAGGCCCGGTGCATGTACGACTGGCTCACGGCCAACGGGGTGGACGGCGGCAGGATAATCATGGAGGACAGGGCCTCCACCACGGCGGAAAATATCGCCTTTTCAAAAGCCATTATCGAAAACCGGGAGCCGGGATACGACGGAACGGTCTGCATCATTACGGAGAATTTCCACGTCTGCCGCGCCCTTATCATAGCCCGCGACAACGGCCTTACGGCCTTCGCAAAGGGGGCATATACGGGCCTTCCCGTGCTGAACGTGAACTATCACCTGCGGGAAGCGGCGGCCATCTGGTATTACGGACTTTTCGGACGGAGCTGAACGGATAAGAAAAAAGCGCGTGATTCAAGTCGAATCACGCGCTTTTCTTTATCTTTTTTACAGTACCTTTGCAAGGAAACTCTTCAGACGGTCGCTCTGCGGATTGTTGAAAAGCTCCGCGGGGGTGTTTTCCTCCACGATCTTTCCCTCGTCCATGAATACGACCCTGCTGGCCACCTCCCGGGCAAAGCCCATCTCGTGGGTGACGATGACCATGGTCATGCCGTCGGCGGCAAGGCGCTTCATAACGTCCAGCACCTCGCCCACCATCTCCGGGTCGAGGGCGGAGGTGGGCTCGTCGAAGAGCATCACGTCCGGCTCCATGCACAGCGCCCGCACGATGGCTATACGCTGCTTCTGCCCGCCGGAAAGCTGGCTGGGATAGGTGTCGGCCCTGTCCTCCAGTCCTACCCGTTTGAGAAGGGACAGCGCCCGCTCTCTGGCGTCCTCCTCGCTGAGCTTCAAAAGCTTCATGGGAGCCAGCGTCATGTTCTTCATCACGGTGAGGTTGTTGAACAGATTGAAGTGCTGGAACACCATCCCCATCTTCTGCCGGTGCAGATTTATGTCGGTACGCCTGTCGGTAATGTCGGTGCCTTCAAGGTATATGCTGCCGGAGGTAGGCATCTCAAGAAGATTGAGGGAGCGCAGGAATGTGGATTTGCCGGAGCCGGAGGGCCCGATTATCACCACCACCTCACCGGTGCGGATGTCGGTGGTTATCCCGTCAAGAGCCTTTATCTTCCCGTTTTTATAGTATTTTTTCAGACCATCAACGTGGATGAGCACGTTATCGTTCACTGCTTCTCAGCCTCCTCTCCAGAAGGGATACAAGCCGGGAGAAGAACATAACGAGTATGAGATAGATGAGCGCCACGGCGATGAGGGGCATGAACGCTGAGAAGGTGCGGCCGCGGATGATGTCGCCGGCCTTAGTCAGATCCATTATCGCCACGTAGCCCGCCACGGAAGTCTCCTTCAAAAGGGCGATGAACTCGTTTGCCAGGGCGGGGAGGACGTTCTTCAGCGCCTGAGGAATGACTATGTACCACATGGTCTGCACGTAGTTCAGACCGAGGCTGCGGCCTGCCTCCGTCTGTCCCGGGTCGATGGAGGATATGCCGGAGCGTATCACCTCGGCCACGTACGCCCCGGAATTGATGCCGAAGGACAGCGTGGCGATCAGTATGCCGTTATTCGAGGACGCGAAGATGATAAAGTAGCTTATCATCAGCTGAACCACCACCGGCGTGCCGCGGATGACCGTGATATACACCTTGCACACGGCGTTTGCCAGCCAGAAAAGGACCTTTCCGGGGCCGGGACGCATCGTCTGGAACGTCTTGTCGTAGGTGAAGCGGATACAGGCCGCCACCACGCCGATGGCTATGCCCAGGAATACTGCGAATACCGTTATCTTCAGCGTGGCGCCCAGACCGTTCCACAGATATTTCCAGCGGTTGTCGTCGATGAAGCAGAGGATGAACTGGGCTTTTTGCCGCGCCAGCCATTGACTCATACGCTCACCACCTTTTCAAAGGAATAAAGCAGAGGCGGTATTGCCCGCCTCTGCTCTGATAATCGTTTATGATCAGCCGTTTATGTACTTGTCGACTATCTTCTTTACGGTGCCGTCGTCTATGAGAGACTTGATGGCGTTGTTTATGTCGTTGTACAGGGCGGAGCCGGTGGGCATGTAGATGCAGTAGTCCTCGATGGCGTACTCGGTATCAAGGATCTTCAGGCCGGGGTTGGAGGCCACGAAGCTCTTGGCGGGTTCGTTGTCCATTACGACGCAGTCGATCTTTCCGGACACGAGCGCGGCGATGACGTCGGAGTACTTGTTGAAGCGCTGTACGGTGCCCAGACCGGCGTCCTCGATGTCCTCGGTGGTGTACAGGTCGCCAGTGGTGTTGAGCTGAACGCCTATGGTGTAGCCGCCCACGTCGAACAGATCGTCAACGCTGGTGATGGGAGAGCCCTCGGGGACTATGACCACCTGGATGCCGGTGGCGTAGCTGACGCTGAAGTCGCCGTTTTCGTCCCGGTCCTCACGGTAGGTGATGCCGGACATGCCTATATCGTATTTGCCGCTCTGAACGCCGGCCAGCACGGAGTCAAAGATCATATCCTCGATCTTCAGCTCGTAGCCCATCTTGTCGGCGATGGCCTGGGCTATCTCCGCGTCGATGCCCACTATCTTCTCATTCTCGTAGAACTCATAGGGAGGGAAGTCGGCGCTGGTGGCCATGGTGAGGACCTTCTTTTCGCCGCTCTTGGAGTTCCCCTTGGAGCAGGAGCAGAGCGCCGCTATCATAAGCAGGGCGAGGATAAGAGCAGTGATCTTCTTATAGTTTTTCATCGTATGACGTCCTTTCGTTATTGCCTTTGTTGTGTGTCAATCGTATGACATGGCGATATGATACTACCGCGCAGGAAAAATTGCAAGAGGAAAAACGAAAAAAATTACATAAAATTGAAAATAATCGGAATTGTTATGCATATAGCGGGGGATTATTCAGACAATTCTGTATATATGCTGGATTTCCGATCCGACGCGGCGCCGTTACAGCCACTCCACGGTGCCGGAGGCGATATCGTACAGCGCG
>JAEETR010000181.1 GCA_016286595.1 Oscillospiraceae bacterium
GCGGCGGCCAGGGCGGTCCATTTCACCCAGGGCCGTACCGTCCGGGCGCGGCGGTAATCCAGGGCGTTTTCTATCTTCTCATCGTCAACGCCGCCTATCGCGGCGAATATCCTCTCGCTTTTCTCGCTCACAGTGAGATCCCCTCCTTTTCAAGCAGAACCCGCAGGTCCTGCCGCAGACGGTAGAGCCGCTTGGCCGTTCTGGCCGGGCTCTCGTCCATTATCACGGAGATATCCTTCACCGCGTCGCCGAAGAAGTAGCGCCGCAGGAACGCCGCTGTGTCCCCGCCGTCCAGACCGGAAAGCCACCGGTCGACGATACCTGACAGCTCCCCGTCCAGCACCGTTTTTTCCACGTCGGAGGGCGCCGGGACGCAGTCCTCCAGCTCCGACAGCAGCACCTCGGCGCCGTCGTACCGTTTTTTGGCCCGGTTCGCCCTGTACCGGTCCAGGGAGAGATTGCGGGCCACCCGGGCAAGCCACGGGCGGAAACGGCCGGGCCGCTGGGGAGGTATGGCGTTCCAGGCGTGGAGGTAGGTGTCCGACTCGCACTCCTCCGCGTCCTCCCGGACGCGCAGGACGTTCATGGCCACGCCCAGCACCATGGAGCCGTACTTCCGCCGGGTCTCGGCCACGGCGGAATCGTCCCGGTCGAAGTAGAGCTTTATTATCTCGGCGTCTTCCATGCTGCCGCCTCCTTTCCTCTCACCCTATATGACGAAAACGGCGCCGGAATATTCCCGGAGGGGCGGGAGATCCCGGAAAGCCGCCGCTGATACGGGCGTTTCTTACCGGATAATACTGCAAAAGCGGCATTTCGTCAAAATGTATCAACTAATCTTTCGCCGTATGGGGAAAAATGTCGATGTATCTGTTGTCAATTTATCCCAAAGGATGTATAGTTTAAGCGTGTTTTTATTTGAACGGGAGGTGTCCGCGTGAAGATCCTTGAGGACAGAATTCGCAGGGACGGCATGGTGCTGCCCGGCGACGTGCTGAAGATAGATTCCTTCCTCAACCAGCAGATGGACGTGAAGCTTTTCACGCAGCTTGCCGAAGAGTTCGCAAGACGTTACGACGGCGAGGGCATCAACAAGGTCCTCACGGTGGAGGCCAGCGGCATCGGCATCGCCTGCATCACCGCGCTTGCCCTGGGCTGCAACGCCATCTACGCCAAGAAGCACCCCTCCCACAACCGCAGCAAGGACGCCTGGTCCGCCCCCGTACACTCCTACACCCACGGCGTTGACTACATGATGACGGTGTCCAAAGAGTTCATCGAGCCCGGGGACAGGATACTTCTGGTGGACGATTTTCTTGCCACCGGCTCCGCTCTCGTGGCCCTGGCGGGCATCGTAAGACAGGCGGGCGCCGAAGTCGTGGGCGCCGGCATCGTGGTGGAAAAGGCCTATCAGGGCGGCCACGACAAGCTGACCGGGATGGGCATCAGAGTCGAGTCCCTGGCCCGCATAAAGAGCATGGACGCCGAAAAGGGCGCCATAGAGTTCTGCGAGTGAAGAATGTAAAGCCATCGAGCTTCTACATAAAAAATTATGGAGGAACATACATGAAAAGACTTACCGCACTTTTCCTGGCTGTCGTGATGGTCTTCTGCCTCGCGGCCTGCAGCAGCAGCAACTCCGGCAGCAGCGCCGGCAAGGACGCTGACAAGGCTCCCGCCTTCAAGGTCGGCTGCATCCTCGTGGGCGACGAGACCGAGGGCTACACCAAGGCCCACATCGACGGCATCGAAGCCGCCAAGAAAGCCCTCAACCTCAGCGACGACCAGATCGTCTACCGCTATTTCGTTGAGGAGAGCTCCGCCTGCTACGACACCGCCGTGGAGCTCATCAATTCCAACAAGTGCAACCTCATCCTGTCCAACAGCTACGGCCATCAGGATTTCATGGCCCAGGCCGCCAAGGAGTTCCCCGACGTGACCTTCATCGCCATGACCGGCGACTTTGCCGCCATCTCCGGCAACGCCAACATGAAGAACGCCTTCACCGAGGTCTATGAGTCCCGTTACGTCTCCGGCGTCGTGGCCGGCATGAAGATCAAGGAACTGGTGGACGCCGGCAAGCTCACCGACAAGAACTACACCGCCGACGGCAAGGTCAAGGTCGGTTACGTGGGCGCCTTCAACTACGCCGAGGTCGTCTCCGGCTACACCGCTTTCTATCTGGGTCTGACCAGCGTCTATCCCGACGCCGCCATGACCGTTGACTACACCTCCAGCTGGTTCAGCGTTGACAAGGAGGCCGCCATGGCCGAGCAGTTCATCGCCGACGGCTGCGTCATCATCGGCCAGCACGCCGACTCCACCGGCGCCCCCTCCGCCTGCCAGAAGGCCTGGGAGAACGGCACCGTGGTCTACTCCGTGGGCTACAACGTCGACATGCTCAACGTCGCTCCCGACGCCGCTCTGACCAGCGCCGCCAACAACTGGGCCGTGTACTACACCTACGCCTTCAAGGCCGCCATGAACGGCGAGACCATCAAGACCGACTGGGCCGAGGGCTACGATCAGGACGCCGTCCACATCACTCCTCTGGGCAAGAGCGTCGCTCCCGGCACCCAGGAGAAGGTGGACGAGGTCATCAACGGCCTCAAGAACGGCTCCGTCAAGGTCTTTGACGTCAGCACCTTCACCCTCGATCCCAGCGTTCAGTGGTGCGCCTGCGAGGTCGACGCCTCCGGCCATCTGACCAGCTGCAAGGAGGACATGAGCTACTTCGATTACTCCACCGGCGCTCCTCAGCTCGTCTATCAGGGCGAGACCTACGAGGTCATCGAGAACGGCGCCTTCGCCGAGTCCAAGTTCCGCTCCGCTCCTTACTTCAACCTGCGTATCGACGGCATCACCGAGCTTGGCTGATAAGAAATTATTTGCCGAAAAGACATAATGTGATATAATATGTGGGAAGCCGCGCTTCGCGGCTTCCCACGTGTTGTTTCCGGCCGGAGCGGGGGGAATTCGCCCCGGCCGCTGTAAGGGGGAATGCTCTCTGGACACCAACGCTTCCATAAAACTGCGCAACATCACAAAGCGCTTCGGCACCACTCTGGCCAACGACCGCTGCTGGCTGGACATCAACCGGGGCGAGATACTGGCCCTGCTGGGGGAGAACGGCAGCGGAAAGACGACGCTGATGAACATGCTCTCCGGCATATACTACCCCGACGAGGGCCAGATCTTCATCGACGACAAGGAGGTCGTCATCCGTTCCCCCAAGGACGCCTTCGACCTGGGCATAGGCATGATACACCAGCACTTCAAGCTGGTGGACGTGCTCACCGCCGCCGAGAACATCATCCTGGGTCTGCCCGGCAAGGGGCGGCTCGACATGAAGGCCGTCAGCGACAAGGTGCGCCGGATATGTCAGACCTACGGCTTCGACATCGACCCGGACCAGAAGATTTACGACATGTCCGTCTCCCAGAAGCAGACGGTGGAGATAGTGAAGGTGCTGTACAGGGGCGCGGAGGTGCTCATACTTGACGAGCCCACCGCCGTCCTGACGCCCCAGGAGACGAAGACGCTGTTCAAGGTCCTCAGAAACATGCGGGACGACGGCAAGGCCATCGTCATCATCACCCACAAGCTCCACGAGGTGGAGGAGGTCTCCGACCGGGTGGCCATTCTGCGCAAGGGCTCCTTCGTGGGCGATATGCCGACGAAGGATACCAACGCCCGTGAGATGACCAACATGATGGTGGGCCGTCCCGTGGCGCTGAACATAGAGCGGCCCGACCCCGTGGACCCGAAGCCCCGGCTGGAGGTCAGAAACGTGAACCTCACCGACGAGGAGGGCATCCAGCGGCTGTTCGACGTGTCCTTCACCGCCAACTCCGGCGAGATCCTGGGCATAGCCGGCATCTCCGGCTGCGGCCAGAAGGAGCTGCTGGAGGCCATCGCCGGTCTGCAGCGGCCCGATTCCGGCTCCATCACCTTCATGCCCGAGGGGCAGGAGGCCCGGGAGCTCATCGGACTTACGCCCCGCCAGATACAGCAGCAGGGCGTGGTGCTGTCCTTCGTGCCGGAGGACCGGCTGGGCATGGGCCTCGTTGGCAGCATGGACATAACAAACAACATGATGCTCCGGTCCTACCGCTCCGGCAGCACCGGCTTCCTTGACATGAAATCCCCCAGAGATCTGGGCGAGGATATAGTGAAGCGGCTCGAGGTGGTCACCCCCGGCGTCACCACCCCGGTGCGGCAGCTTTCCGGCGGCAACGTGCAGAAGGTGCTGGTGGGACGGGAGATAGCCTCCGCCCCCTCGGTGCTGATGACGGCCTACGCCGTCCGCGGCCTGGACATCAACTCCTCCTACACCATCTACGACCTCATAAACCAGCAGAAGAAAGAGGGCGTGGCGGTCATATACGTGGGCGAGGACCTTGATATCCTCATAGGCCTTTGCGACAGGATACTCGTGCTCTGCTCCGGCCGCGTCAACGGCATAGTGGACGGCCGCACCGCCGACAAGGAGCAGATCGGACTTATGATGACCCGCCTGGAGGGCGGAGAGCAGGAAGGGGGCAGCGCCAATGGGTGAGAGCGTGAAGTACGCCGTAAAGGAGCCGCTGGTGCATATCACGCGCCGCACGGACATCCGCTCCTGGAAGGCGTGGCTTATCCGCGTGGCCAGCGTGGTGCTGGCGCTTATAGTAAACGCCCTTTTCATCTACTCCGTTACCGGGCTCGACCCCGTGAAGGTCTATACCGTGATGATACAGGGCACCTTCCAGTCGACCTACAACTTCCTCACCTCCATGCGCGACGTGGCGCTGCTGCTGTGCATCGCCATAGCCCTTGCCCCGGCCTTCAAGATGCGCTTCTGGAACATCGGCGCCGAGGGACAGGTGCTCATGGGCGGACTTGCAACGGCGCTGGTGATGATATATCTGGGCAACGCCATGCCCCCCTGGCTGCTGATGGTGACGATGTTCGCCGCCAGCATCGCCGCCGGGGCGCTGTGGGCCGTTATCCCCGCCATATTCAAGGCCAAATGGAAGACAAACGAGACGCTGTTCACCCTGATGATGAACTACATCGCCATCAACATAGTGGACTGCCTCACCAACATCTGGCGGGGCTCCAAGAGCTCCATGGGACAGATAAACGCCAACACCCAGGCCGGATGGTTCCCCAGACTCCTGGGCTACCGCTTCACCATCAACATCATCATCGTGCTGGTGCTGACGGTGGTGATGTACATATATCTGAAGTACACCAAGGACGGCTACGAGATAGCAGTCATCGGAGAGAGCGAGAACACCGCCCGGTACGCGGGCATCAACGTGAAGCGGGCCATTGTCCGCACGCTGCTCATCTCCGGCGCCATCTGCGGCCTGGCAGGGTGCATCACCGTGGCGGGCAAGAACCAGACCATCTCCGTCAACACCGCCGGCGGCTACGGCTTCACCGCCATAATCGTGGCGTGGCTGGCGAAATTCAACACGTTCTACATGATGCTCATAGCGTTCATCCTCATCGTGCTTGAAAAGGGCGCCATACAGATAGCCTCCGCCTACACCCTGCTCAACGATTACGCCGCCGACATAATAACGGGCGTGATACTGTTCTTCATCCTCGGCAGCGAGTTCTTCATCAACTACCGCGTGGTCTTCCGCGCCAGACGCGACAGGGAGGAGGAGCAGGCATGAGTATTCTTACGGCATGGATAAACCGGGCCATATGGTTCGGCACCGTTATCATGTTCGCCTCCACCGGCGAGATAATCACCGAGAAGTCCGGCAATCTGAACCTGGGCGTGCCCGGCGTCATGTTCCTGGGAGGCTTCGCCGGCTTTGCCGGGGCCTACTACTACGAAAACGCCACGGCAAACCCCTCCGCGGCGATGATAATCCTCATCGCGCTTTTGTGCGGCTTTGCCGCCGGAGCCCTGGGCGGGCTCATATACAGCGTGCTGACCACCACCCTCAGGGCCAATCAGAACGTTACCGGCCTTGCGCTGACCATCTTCGGCATAGGTTTCGCCAACTTCTTCGGCGTGCGCGTGCTGGGGGGCGGCACCTCCGTGAAGGCCGCCTTCGCCCGCAGCGTATTCGCCACGCCCATCCCCGGCCTGAGCGCCCTGGGCCACGTGGGCAACATCTTCTTCTCCTACGGCTTCATGGTGTATCTGGCCATCATCGTGGCGCTGGTGGTCCACTGGTTCATGTACTCCACCCGCCCCGGCCTCAATCTTCGCGCCGTGGGCGAGAACCCCGCCACCGCCGACGCCGCCGGCATAAACGTGACCCGCTACAAATATGCCGCCACCTGCGTGGGCTGCGGCATAACGGGTCTGGGCGGCGTGTACTACGTGCTGGATTACGGCTACGGCACCTGGTCCACCGCCAACTCCATCGAGGCGCTGGGCTGGCTGGCCGTGGCGCTGGTCATCTTCGCCACCTGGAAGCCCCGCAACATCATCTGGGGCGCGTACCTGTTCGGCCTCCTGTACTGGCTTTACAACTACCTGCCCACCCTCATGGGCTTCAGCCTGCCCATCTACGCCACACAGATGTTCCAGACGGTGCCCTACGTGGTCACCATCCTGGTGCTGATCTTCATCTCCACCAAGAAAAAGCGGGAGAACCAGGGCCCCGCGGCACTGGGCCTGAGCTATTTCCGCGAGGAGCGGTGAGACCGGCAGTACCGATAAAAACAAATAACCCGGCGCCATAAGGCGCCGGGTTATTTTTACGCTGAATTATCGCTCTTAATCTTTTACCTTGTCCTTGAGCAGCTGGCCGGGACGGAACTTGGGGATGCGGTTGGCCTCGACCACCACAGCCTCGTTGGTCTGAGGATTGCGTCTCACACGCTTGGCGTTCTCCTTAATCTCAAACACGCCGAAGCCGTGCAGCTTTACGGTCTCGCCTTCTGCAAGAGCGTCAGATATGCTGTCAAGGGCGGCGTTTACGATCATCTCGGTGTTCTTCTTGGACATACCGGACTTCTCGGCGACCTTTGAGATAAGCTCAGTCTTTGTCATTGCTGACACCTCCTAATAATTATGGTGGCTTCCGATGCTTTTTCACCGGCATATCTAATGAGTATGATAATTATAACAGTACTTAAGCAGATTAGCAACACCAAAAGATAAATAAAGTGATTTTTTCTACTTTTTGCCTAATAAATCGGTATGAACACGACGCGAAAAGACGGGGAAAAGAGGGAAGGCAAAAGAATATTCGTCAAAAACATTCATTGTGCATATTGCTTTTCCGACGCGGAAAGACGCGGGGGAGGAGGACGGATCCCGTCCCGGCGATGGTAGAGAAATGACCGATAAAAAATCCATTTCCACGTGGAAACGGCGCTCTCCCCGCTTTGCCCGCTGAAAAAGCGCCCCCGGAGCGATGTCCGGGAGCGCTTTTTTGATCACTCCTCGTCGTTCTCTATCAGACCGTAGCCGCCGTTGTTGCGTTTATACACCACGGAGAACACGTTGTCCGCGTCCTGATTCTTGAACGCGAAGAACTCGTGGCCCAGCAGATTCATCTGCAGGATGGCCTCCTCCGGAGTCATGGGCTTGAGAGCGAAGCGCTTGGTCCTGACGATCTCGAACAGGGCCTCCTCCTCGTCCTCGTCCGCGTCCCCGATCTCCACGGCGCCCATGGGCTCCGCGGCGGTGTCCAGGGAACCGGCCCGCAGCTTCTTCTCAAGGCGGGTCTTGTTCTTGCGGATCTGCCGCTCGATGGCGGCCACGGCGGAATCGACGGACGCGTACATGTTGCTGGTGGCCTCGCTCACGCGGTAGAATATGCCGTTGTTCTTGATGGTGACCTCGGCAAGATGGCGCCCCCTCTCTATGGAGAAGGTCACGAAGGCCTCCGACTCCTGGCGGAAGAACTTGTCCAGCTTGCTTATCTTCTTCTCGGCGTAACTGTGAAGATCGTCCGAAGCGGTGATCTTCTTGTCGGCGAATGTGAACTTCATGATTTCAGCTCCCTTCTTGTATGACAAACGGAGAGCGCGGCGGCATGCCGTGCCCTCCGCTGGTTAAAGTATAGCACAGTCGGGGCGTTTTAGCAACGAAGTTTATATAAAATTCACAATCGACACAAATTTTCCGGGCGGCGCTTTGTGAAACACGACGGTGAACGGGCCTCCTCCGTCACTCCAGACGGGCTTCCCGGATCACCTTGCCCCGGTTCCACAGCTCCACGGCCTTGCGTTCCGCCTCGATCCGGTCCTCCTCGCCCTTGTACTCGAAGAAGGCGGTGTGGGAGCCGCAGTCAAGGCACTCCACGTACACGCACCAGCCGCCCTCGCTCTGCAGCAGACCGGGACCGCCGCACGCGATGCACTCGTCAATTTCAAATGTGGGGGTAAAACTCGCCATAGCTGACCTCTCACCTTACATTTTATATTATAGGAATATTACTCGTAGAGATTGGGCTTGCAGATTATCTCGTTGACCTTCGTGTCGAGGATGTTGGCGGAATAGCCCGGCGTCACCACGCACACCGTGTCGGCGCCCCGTCCGCTGCCGCCCACGCACACCACGGGCTTGCCGTAGGGGATGGCGTCCGCGTCCAGCGCCATGACGGCCACCTCGTAGCACACCTTGGTGCCCCGGCTGATGGTGCGCAGCGTGTCGGCGATTATCTCCACGGGATAAATGCCCCTGTACTTGGTGCTCAGGCCCCTCTCCGCGCCGGAAAGGGCGTGGCCGGCCGTCACGAATACGACGCCCCTGGCCTGCAGCTCCGCCTTCACCTCCGGCGGCATCACGTTTACGCCGTTGGCGGCGGCCTTGGATACCTGGGTGATGATGACTATCCTGCCCTTGAAGCCCTGCTTTTCGCCCTCGGCCAGCAGCGCCTTCGCCGTGTCGCCCTGATTGGAGGCGGCGACGATGTCGGTGCCCAGCTCGACGGCCCGTTTGACGGCTATCTCCGCCGCGGCAGGGGTGTTCTCCGGTCCTATTTTGTCAAAAGCGATCATTGATGCTCCTCCTTTTTATTATCTGCACCTATTTTACCATAACTCCGGCCAAAATTGAAATACTATATTTAATTATGTGGGGACTACATGTAGTGGCTTGTCGGAGCAGTGCAGACGCACCGGTTGTGGTTTACGTAAAGTTGCACAATTATGACGGGAAATCGGGACCCCCGCAGCGCGGCCAAATGGGGAGATATAGGCTTTTTGATTGCAAAGTATGTGTAAAAGATGGGTAAAAGCTGTTATAAAACCGTGGGAAAGTGTGGAAAATAAAAAATGTTGAAAAAAACGAAAAAAGATATTGACAGTGGCGGGGGAGCGTGGTATATTAGCAAAGCGCCCTTGAGAGAGGGTGCGGCTGCACCTTGCGAATTAAACAATGCGAAAAAGAAAGCACCGAGATGAAAAAACGGGAAGGGACTTCGGTATCCTCA
>JAEETR010000182.1 GCA_016286595.1 Oscillospiraceae bacterium
AACTCCTCGATACCGGGGAAGCGGTAGTGCATCTCCGGCTTCTGCAGGCCGGGGATGACGCCGAAAAGGTTCTTCACCGACGCGGTCATGGTGGTCATGGAATGGGTCTTCAGCTTGCCCACGTTTATGATATAGTCGGCGTTTTTCACCGGGTCTATCATGTTGAAGGTGTGTACGGCAAAGCCCTCACGGGCGGTGACGGCGGTATAGCCGCTGTCATAGTTGAGACAGGGCTCCAGCTCCGGCGTACGGTAGCCGCAGGCGGTATAGATGCTTTTCAGCGCGCCGGCGTTATAGGGCCCGCTGGGGCTGTCCGCCACCGTTATATGCTCCGCTCCCAGCTCCCGCAGCCGCTCCACGATGGCGGTGATGAGCTGATAGTGGGCGGTGACGGCCTGGGCGGGCTTGCGTCCGGCCAGCAGGTTGGGCTTCACTAGCACCTTCATATCGGGACGGATCTCACCTTCCACGCCCAGGGCGGTGAATATATCCGCCACGGCTGCCCGGAGAACGGCGGGGTCGTAGCTTTCGGTCCTTCTTACGAGTACGTTTGCCATCGTCTGCACCTCACGAAAATGATTATTGCAATAATAATAGCATTTTACGGGGATTATTGCAATTATCACTGCCCTGTGATATGATGTGACGCGACTTACTGTGTGAGGTTGATCTTATGACCCTTGATCTGTGCGCCCCCTGCCTTTTCGGGCTGGAGGGCCCCCTGGCCAATGAACTGAAGCATATGGGCGTGGACAACGTACGCTCCCAGACGGGCCGGGTACGCTTTGCCGGCGATGAGAACGCCGTGGCCCGGGTGAACGTCCGTTCCCGGTTCGCCGAGCGGGTGCTGATAGAATTGGGCTCCTTCCGGGCCGTCACCTTTGACGACCTGTTCGAGGGCGTGAAGGCGCTGCCGTGGGAGACGTTCATCCCGAAAAACGGCGCCTTTCCCGTGAAGGGCTACTCCCTGGACTCCGTCCTCCATTCCGTGCCGGACTGCCAGAAGATAATAAAAAAGGCCGCCGCTGAGCGGCTCGGCAGGAAGTACGGCATGACCTGGCTGCCGGAGAACGGCGACCTTTACCAGATCCAGTTCGAGATAATGAAGGATACCGCCGTGCTGTATCTCGACACCACCGGTATCGGCCTTCACAAGCGGGGCTACCGTCCCGCCCAGGTGGCGGCGCCCCTGCGGGAGACGCTGGCCGCCGCCCTGGTGGACATCGCCGGATACAGGGGAAAGGGCGACTTCTGCGACCCCTTCTGCGGCAGCGGCACCATAGCCATCGAGGCGGCTCTGGCCGCCAAGGGACGGGCGCCGGGACTGAAACGCCGTTTCTCCGCCCAGAGCTGGGGCTGCTTCCCCGGACGCATGTGGGACGACGAGCGTTCCGCCGCCGCCGCCCGGGAGTACGACGGCGACTACCGCATCTTCGCTTCGGACGTCGACCCCCGGGCCATAGAGCTGGCCCGCGCCAACGCCTCGAGAGCGGGGGTGGACAGATACATTAAATTCTCCGTGGCAGACGCCGCGAAATTCGACCGCAGCACGCAGCGGGGCGTCATCGTCACCAATCCGCCCTACGGCAAGCGGCTCCTGGACGAGACGGAGGCCCGCAGGATATGTACCGCTTTCGCCGCCGCCGTGAAAAAGACCTCGGGATGGGGCGTTTACGTCCTCACCGCCGACGAGGAGCTGGACAAATGCTTCGGCCGCCGGGCCGACAAGGTCCGCCGGATGTACAACGGCACGATCCGCTGCGGCTATTATATGTACAAATAGGCGCAAATCCCATTATCGGCCGAAAGAGAACGGGAGAAAATCACAGCCATATCGAGATAACACGTGAAACAGGAAGATAAATTTATCCCCTGGCGGTATTTATATGAATTTTCGGCTATTTTCCCCGTTGGCCATATTGCGGAAAGTCATGGAAAAGGTTATTATTATAGCGTGATTAGCACTCAGGACAATCGAGTGCTAAACAACGTAATAACATTGTATTTACAATATGAAATAGGAGGCAATCACTATGAATCTGAAACCTTTGGCCGACAGAGTCGTCATCAAGCGTGTGGCGGCTGAGGAGACCACCAAGACCGGCATCATCCTCTCCTCCGGCTCTCAGGAGAAGCCCCAGGTTTACGAGGTCATCGAGGTTGGCCCCGGCGGCTTCATTGACGGCAACGACGTGGAAATGGTAGTCGACAGGGGCGACAAGGTCCTTGTCGGCAAGTATTCCGGCACCGAGGTCAAGATCGACGGTCAGGAGCTGACCATCGTAAGGCAGAGCGACATCCTCGCAATAGTGGAAGAATAAGGGAGGCAGCAAACCATGGCAAGACAGATAGTTTACGGAGAAGAGGCCCGCGCCAAGCTCCTCAGCGGTATAGATCAGCTGGCGAACACCGTTAAGATAACCCTGGGCCCCAAGGGCCGCAACGTAGTTCTGGACAAGAAGTACGGCGCACCCCTCATCACCAACGACGGCGTCACCATCGCCAGAGAGATCGAGCTGAAGGACCCCTTTGAGAACATGGGCGCTCAGCTCATAAGAGAGGTCTCCACCAAGACCAACGACGTGGCCGGCGACGGTACCACCACCGCCACCCTGCTGGCCCAGATAATGATTCACGAGGGCCTGAAGAACGTGGCCGCCGGCGCCAACCCCATGATCATGCGCCGGGGCATCCAGAAGGCCACCGAGCGGGCCGTGGGCGCCGTGCAGGCCAACTCCGTGCCCGTGTCCGGCACCAAGGACATCGCCCGCGTGGGCACCGTCTCCAGCGGCGACGAGAAGATAGGCAACCTCATAGCCGAGGCTATGGACAAGGTCAGCCAGAACGGCGTCATCACCGTCGAGGAGTCCAAGACCGCCGAGACCTACAGCGAGGTCGTCGAGGGCATGCAGTTCGACCGCGGCTACATCACCCCCTACATGGCCACCGATATGGACAAGATGGAGGCCGTACTGGACGATCCCTACATCCTTGTCACCGATAAGAAGATCTCCAACATTCAGGATATTCTTGAAGGCGTGCTCAACCCCGTGGTGCAGGCCGGCAAGAAGCTGCTCATCATCGCCGAGGACGTGGAGGGCGAGGCTCTGGCCACCATCATCCTCAACAAGCTGCGGGGCGTGTTCACCTGCGTGTGCGTCAAGGCCCCCGGCTTCGGCGACAGACGTAAGGACCAGCTGGCGGACATCGCCGCCCTCACCGGCGCCACCGTCATCACCACCGACCTGGGCCTCGACCTGAAGGACGCCAACGTCAGCCATCTGGGCAGCGCCAGACAGGTCAAGATCACCAAGGAGAACACCATCATCGTGGACGGCGCGGGTTCCCAGGAGGACATCCAGGCCCGTATCGGCCAGCTGAAGTATCAGTACGAGGAGTCCGGCTCCGAGTACGACAAGGAGAAGATCGAGGAGCGCCTGGGCAAGCTGTCCGGCGGTGTGGCCGTCATCAAGGTCGGCGCCGCTACCGAGACGGAGATGCAGGAGAAGAAGCTGCGCATCGAGGATGCTCTGAACGCCACCAAGGCAGCCGTTGAAGAGGGCATCGTGGCCGGCGGCGGCAGCGCCTACGTCCGCGCCGGTATCGCCGTTGAGGCTTTCGTCAACACCCTGTCCGGCGACGAGAAGACCGGCGCCTCCATCGTGGCCAAGGCTCTTCGCGCCCCCGTCACCCAGATAGCCGCCAACGCCGGTCTTGAGGGCGCCGTCATCCTTGACGCCATCCGCAAGAACCTGAGCGTCAACTACGGCTTCGACGCCGCCAAGGAAGAGTATGCCGACATGATCGAGGCCGGCATCGTGGATCCCACCAAGGTCTGCCGCAGCGCCATTGAGAACGCCGCGTCCGTGGCCAGCATGGTCCTCACCACCGAGAGCCTCGTCACCGACATCCCCGAGCCTCCCGCACCCGTGGCCGCCAACCCCGAGATGGGCGGCATGTATTGATCCGCGAAGCGGAACGGCACCCAATGACAATAAAGGCCCGAGGTCATCTGACCCCGGGCCTTTTGCTTTTGCCGGCGGGTTTTGTTATAATCGTCTCATCCTCTGCGAAAGGAGCGTCACCATGGAATACAAACGTGTCGATACCGGCGGGATAATCAACTTCCGGCCCCTGGAGGGCTGCGAATGGTACTGGGGCATGGACTATACCGACGGCGATCTGTACGAGGCGGAGGAGCTCTGGCAGGACGGCCGCAGGATAAAGGCCAATCGGCTGCTGTTCATAGACCGGCAGACAGGAGAGACTATGGAGCCGGTCACTGCCCGGGAAGGGCAGTATCTGGGCAGCCCCGTATGCAGCGGCGGCAGCGTGTACGTCCTGCGCGCGGATTTCCCCGCCGGGACGATAGATATCCTGAAATGCGCCCCTGACCTGACCGCGGCGGAGCCGATGGCGCGTCTGCCCCGGAGCGGGATAAAAGACTGCTATAATCTTATGCTGACGGCGGAGCCCCTCACGCTGGTGCGGCAGGGACATGACGGCGATTTTCAGGTGCTGTGGCCGGAACGGGGGAGTTTTGCCATTGACGCCGCGGAGACTTTCGACTTCCGGGAGGGGGACGAGCTGATTTTTGCCAGATGGTTCGAGGACCCGGACTACCGGGAGGAGGTCGTGGTGCGGCGGTATCCCACCGGCGAGGTGCTGGAGCGCATGGACGGCAGCGTAATCACGCTGCCCGGCGGAGAAAGGTGGCTGGTGGGCTGACGTGAGACTATTTATCGCTTTTCAGTTCAATGACGAGATGCGGTCGGCCCTGACTGCCATGCAGGACGAGCTGCGCCGCCGGGGAGTCCGGGGCAATTTCACAAGACCTGAAAACCTGCATCTGACGCTGGCCTTCATAGGCGAGCAGCCGGGCCCGGACCAGGCGATGGAGGCCATGGAGACGGTGCGCTTTGACCCGGTGCCTCTCCGCCTTGACGGTGTGGGAGCCTTCGGCGAGCTGTGGTGGGCGGGGATCACCGGCAGCGGCGAGCTGAACGCCGCCGTGTCCAGGCTTCGCCGGGCGCTGGCGGACAAGGGCGTCCCCTTTGATAAAAAGCGTTTCTCTCCCCATATAACGCTGGTGCGAAAGCCGCGGTACGGCGGGATTTTTGCCCTGGCGTCGCTGAACGTGCCCCCGGTACGGATGACGGCGGAGCGTATGTCCCTCATGCTCTCCACCCGGGGCAGAGACGGCATGATATACACGGAGCTTGGCGGCGTGGACGCCGAATGAACGCGGACGGACCGTTTACACGCAAAACCTCAAAAAAACAGTTGACTTTATCTCCTCCGGATGCTATTATATTCAAGCCGCTTTGACCGGGATAACAAGTGAGGCCCAGCGCCTCCTCCCTTGACAGCGAGTCTCAAATGCTATGAGGTGAAAAATGACAGCAATAATCGAGACCGGCGGTAAGCAGTACCGCGTCAGCGAGGGCGACATCATCTTCGTCGAGAAGCTGGATGCCGAAGAGGGCAGCGCAGTCAATTTCGACAAGGTGCTG
>JAEETR010000183.1 GCA_016286595.1 Oscillospiraceae bacterium
CCTCGCTCTTGATGGCGTAGAACTTCTGCACCATCTGGGGCAGGCCCCAGGTGCCCAGGGACGTGAGTATCACCACGCCCAGCAGGTTCAGGGGATCGGGGCCGAAGAAGGAGTTGAATATACCGGGGGCGGAGGACACGGCCGGGTCGCTGACCTTCGAAAGGCCGTTGAGCGCCTCTATGAAGCCGCCCTGGCTCCTGAGCACCGCGGCGATGACGGCCACGATGCCGAACAGCATGATTATGCCCTGGATGAAATCGTTTATTGCCGTGGCCATATAGCCGCCGGCGATGACGTAAACGCCCGTCAGGATAGCCATGACGACGACGCATACGGAGTAGTCGATGTTGAACGCCATGCCGAACAGACGGCTCAGGCCGTTATAGAGGCTGGCGGTGTAGGGGATGAGGAAGATGAAGATGATGGCGGAGGCCGCTATCTTCAGAGCGTTGGTGCCGAAGCGCTTGCCGAAGAATTCGGGCATGGTGGCGCTGGAGATGTGCTGGGTCATTATTCGGGTGCGGCGGCCCAGAACGACCCACGCCAGCAGGGAGCCCACAAGGGCGTTGCCGATGCCCACCCAGGTGGAGGCTATGCCGTATTTCCAGCCGAACTGGCCGGCGTAGCCCACGAAGATGACGGCGGAGAAATATGATGTGCCGTAGGCGAAGGCGGTGAGCCAGGGGCCCACGGAACGGCCGCCCAGGACGAAACCGTTGACATCGGTGGCGTGACGGCGGCAGTACAGGCCGATACCCACCATAACGGAGAAGAACACGACGAGAAGCAGGATTTTAACAACCATTTTAATCAGATCCTTTCCGGCCGCAGCCGCGGCCTTTCTTTGACGCTTTAAAGTTTAACGCTTTTAATTCCTAAAGTCAAGTGCTTTTTTTAATATTTTTCTGTTTTTTTAAAGAAAACTTCCGGGGATGGAATTGCTCCCCGGAAGTCCGTATTTAGCGTTATTCGTCACTTTTTCCCCGTTTTCGCCGCAGTTCCAGCACCGCGGCGGCGATGGCGCTGCCCAGAAGCACGCCGCCAACGTCTATCCAGACGTCGCTGACCTGACCGCTGCGGCCCTTCACGAACAGCTGTATCGTCTCATCTGTCAGCGCGGCCGCCATGCCCATCAGAAGGGCCAGCGCACGGTTCTTCCACTCGTGGCGGCACAGGAGCAGCAATCCGGCTCCCAGGAAGGCGAACTCCGCGGCGTGGGCGATCTTGCGCAGACGGCCGTGGGACGCAGACGAGCCGAAGGTCCCGCCCAGCAGCCGCGCCAGCCAGCTGCTCAGGGCGCCGGATTTCTCCGCGTCCAGCAGGGAGTTGCCCCAGATGAATATGAGGTTGATCGTTATTATCACGGGCAGGACCGTGTAAAAACCGCTTTTCTTTTTCATCGTCTTCCCCCCGGATCAGTCTTCTGCGATAATTATAGCAGACGGCGGAGGCAGAGTACAGTCGAAAAATGCGAAAGAAAAGCCCGGGCGGCGCGCCGTCCGGGCTTTGCCGATCTATTCCCCGCTCTCCGCTTCCCTGCGCATGGCCTGTATCTCTTCGGGGGTGAAGGTGTACACCGCGTCGCAGAAACGGCAGCGCACCTCCTGCACCTGGCCGGAAAGGGCCATCTCCTCCAGGTCGGCGTCGGATATTGCGGCCACCGCGGCGGCCACCCGCTCACGGCTGCAGGTGCAGCGGTACTCTACCGGATCCCGCTCAAGTATTCTGGCGTCCAGACCCTCCATGACCCGGTAGATCATCTCGTCGACGGAGCACTCCATGAGCATATCTGTGGCGTACCCGGCGGCGGCCACGTTCCGTTCCAGCTTCGTTATCAGGCCGTCGGGAGCGCCGGGCATGAGCTGCACTATATATCCGCCCGCCGTAAGTACCGACTGGTCGGTACCTACAAGCACCCCCAGGGCCACAGCGGAGGGCACCTGCTCGCTCTCGGCCAGATAATAGGTGAAATCCTCGGCTATCTCGCCGGATATGAGCTTTGTGCTGCCCCGATAGGGCTGGCCGAAGCCCAGATCGCGGATGACGGTGAGCATGCCGTCGGTACCCACGGCGCCGCCCACGTCCAGCTTGCCGTTGGGCTTGAGGGGCAGGTCCACGGAGGGGTTCTGCACGTAGCCCCGGACGTTGCCGTTCTCGTCGGACACCACGATGATGGTGCCGGCGGGGCCGCCGCCGTTGATGCGTACAGTGAGGGAGTCCCCCTCGTCCTTCATGTTGCTGCCCAGTATGGATGCGGCGGTAAGGGTCCTGCCCAGCGCGGCGGTGACCGTCGGCAGGGTCATGTGTATCTGCCTGGCCCGCTCAACCAGATCTCGGGTCACGGCGGCGGTTATTCTCACGAAGCCGTCGGCGCTGACGGCTCTGACTATCTCGTCCATTTCTCCTCCTCACCGGCGTCACACGCGCCGGGCGGCGATAAACACCCGCCCGCTGCCGCCGGGGACGTTTTTGCGGTAATATTTTATCTCGCCGAAACGGCTGACCTTCAGGGCGTTCTCGATAAACTGCAGCGGATGGGCATACTCAGTGTGCTCCTCATAAAACCGCTCCCACAGCTCCCCCACCTTCGAAAAGATGTCCACGCTGTAATCTATGGTCTGCTGATCGAAGTCGAAGCCGGACTGCCACAGGCAGAACAGGTCCTCCGTCTCGTCCAGATAAGTCTGC
>JAEETR010000184.1 GCA_016286595.1 Oscillospiraceae bacterium
CGAGCCGGTGCTGCTCACCGACGGCCTGAACTGCGTGGCCCGGGAGGCGGGAGCCTTCCTTGGTGCCGTGGCGAGAACCCACGCCGGAAAAGGGAAGAAAACGGCCTTCATCGCCGGGGGAGAGACCGTGGTGAACGTGACGGGCACTGGCCTGGGCGGACGTAATCAGGAACTGGCGCTGGCCGCCGCTCCGTTGATCGACGGTCTTGACGGCGTGTGCGTATTCAGCGTCGGCAGCGACGGCACCGACGGCCCCACCGACGCCGCGGGCGGTTACGTTGACGGCGGCACCGCGCCCGCCCTTCGCGCCGCGGGGATCGATATACCCGCCGTCCTGCGTAATAACGACGCGTACCACGCCCTCGAAAAGACGGCCGGGCTTATAATCACCGGTCCCACCGGCACCAACGTCAACGACGCGGCCGTTGTACTCGTCGACGGATGAAAAAGAAAAAAACCGCTTGACTGTAAACCGACTTTATACCCTATCATAGCGGGCGAGAGGAGGTTTTTGCATGACGATAAGCCAGATAGAGGAGCGCACCGGTCTGGAGCGCTCCGCCATCCGATTTTACGAGGAGCGGGGGCTCATATCCCCGGCCCGGCGGGACAACTCTTACCGGGATTACTCCGAGGAGGACGCCGAGACCCTGCTGCGCGTGAAACTTCTGCGCCGGCTGGGGATGTCCGTTGAGGACATAATCCGCCTCAGGGACGGCGGCGCGGATTTCGCCGCCGCCATGGAGGAACTGGCCCGCCGCCTTGAAACACAGTCGGATGAGCTGGCTCGGTATTCCGAGCTTTGCCGCACGATAAAAAGCGAATGTGCCGACTGGAACGGTCTGGACGCCGCCCGGTATCTGGACGCGCCCCGGGGCGTCGCCCCGCTGCCGTCGCCGCCGGAGGACAGGGTCCGGCCCTATCCCGTGCGGCGTTATCTTGCCCGGTGGTTGGACCTGCAGATTTGCGCGATGCTGTGGCTTGCCGTGATACTGCTGGTATTCCACGTGAATTACACCTTCCGCAGCGGCATCCTTAGATGGGCGGACAGCGCGGCGGCGCTGGGGACAATGCTCCTGCTGGAACCCCTGTGTCTGCGTCTGTTCGGCACCACGCCGGGCAAACGGCTGATGGGGATATATGTCAAAAACACGTGGGGGAGAAGGCCTTCGTACTTCGAGGGCCTGTCCCGCACGTTCGACGTGATACTTTACGGTATGGGCTGGGGCGTGCCCGTCGTATCTGTGTGGAGGCTTGTCAAGTCGTACAAATCGGTAAAAGAGGGGGAGGATCTGGCCTGGGAGTGGGAGCTGACGGAGTACCGGGAGAAAACAGGCCCGGTCTTCGGGGCACTCTACGGCGCCGTCATAGCCGTTGTGACGGCAGTGATGGTGATCATGATACCTCTCGGTGCCATGCCGCCCCACACCGGAGACGTGACTGCGGCGCAGTTCGCGCAGAATTACAACTTCCTTGCACGGTACAACCGCGCCTACGACGCGGCCGTCAAATGGCGGACAGTGCCCTGGGAACAGTACAAAGGCGTGACCATGAACGATGACGGCTCATGGAACGCCCCGGAGATCGTGGAGGGTTATTACGGCATCGACGCCGGTTTTGAGGCCACCGGCACCCGCATGGGCAGCGTCCCCGGCGACTTCACCTTCATCACCGACGGGAGGACCGTCACGGGCGTAAAATACGTCCGCCGCAGCGGTGACACCTGGACGGACAGTGCCGACCTGGCGGAACTGGCGCTGGCCGGCGGCAGTCTTATCGGAAAAGGCGAGAGCCTTTTCGATTCGCCGGTGGCCCGGGTGTACGACACGGCGTCCTCGCTTCTGACCGGTACCGGCAGCCAGCGATTTTCCTTCACGCTGGAGGGGTGGAAATTTGATTACTCCCTTGAGGTCGACGGCTATCTGGTCGTCGGCGGAGCGCTGGCGGCAGGGGATCTGGCCTCGGGCGGTCCCGGCCGCGTCGTCACGGTGGAGTTCACGATAATCCGACAGTAGAAACGGTGGCATATATGAAGCTTCTATGCGCGTATCTTTTCCTTATAAACGTTATCGGCTTCGTCCTCATGGGCGCCGACAAGCGGCGGGCGAAGACCGGGCGGTGGCGGGTGCCGGAGGCAAGTCTGTTCGGCACGGCGCTGCTGGGCGGCAGCGTCGGGAGCCTTTTGGGCATGCTCGCGTTCCGCCACAAGACCCGCCACGCCTCCTTCGTTACAGGTATGCCCCTCATACTTATCGCGCAGCTGGCGGCGGCGTGGTATCTCTTGTTCCGATGAGTCCGTTGCCCTGCTTCGCAGCTTGACATTTTCAATTGTATATGTCATTATAGATAAAAACAAACGCGAAATAAGCACGATTTTTGTACAAATTTCAATATGTGAAATACCGAGTGCCGAGAGGGCGGAAAGGAACCGTAGATGAAGGATTTCAAGACAGACGCAGGCAATATCATACTGAATAACGAGGCCATCCCCGTGATCTGGGAGGGCGACGTCGTCGTGGCCGGCGGCGGCCCCGGCGGTCTGGGCGCGGCCATCGCGGCCCAGCGCAGAGGCGCTTCCGTCATGCTGGTGGAGGCCAACGCCTTCCTGGGCGGCATGATGGGCTACGGCGGCGGCATGCCTCTGGGCGGGGCGTATCCCGGCCTGCGCACGATAGGCGGCATCGCCGAGGAGATACTCACCAAGGTGCGCAACGCCGGACCCGACAAGGCCGACGTGCGTCACATGCCCCTGTTCGGCGACTGGTACTTCCACGACGCAGAGTACTTCAAGTCCATGATAGCCCAGTTCGTGCTGGATATGGGTCTGAAGGTCAGGCTCCACACCTGGGTCAGCGACGTGCTCATGGACAGCCAGCGCCACGCCTGCGGCATCATAGTCGACTCCAAGAACGGCCGCGAGGCCATCCTTGCCAAGGTCATAGTTGACGCCACCGGCGACGCGGACCTGGTGGCCAAGGCCGGCGGACGCTTCGAGAAGGGTGACGACAACGGCGACATGATGGGCGTCACCATAGTGTTCAACGTGGGCGGCGTGGATACGGACAAGTTCATGCCCTACTACACCACCGAGGACCCGGGCCTGGTCAAGCTCATCGAAAAGGCCAAAGCGGACGGCCGCGGTCCCAGTGAGGACGATAAGTTCACCTCCATCCACAAGGGAGTGAAGCCCAACAGCCTGTTCATGAACTCCGTGCGAGTCCGGGGCATAGACGGCACAGACGCCGACAGCCTCACCCGCGGCGAGCTGCTGGGCCGCATCCGCGTGTTCCAGGAGCTGACCTTCCTCCGGGAGTACGCCCCCGGCTGTGAAAACGCCTACATAATGAATACCGGCAGCCAGCTGGGTGTCCGTGACAGCCGCCGCATAGTGGGCGAGGATTACCTGAGCATGCAGGACTGCCTTGACCTGCGCAAGCGTCCCGAGTCCGTGATACTGCGGTGCACCGGCCCCTTCGACAACACCACCCGGGGCAACTCCAAGGTGTACGTTCTCAACGATATCGACATGTCCGCCTGGTACGATATCCCCTACGGGGTGGTGGTGCCCAAGGATCTGGACAACATAGTGGTGTCCGGCCGTACCTTCTCCTGCCACTACATGGCGCTGACCAGCTCCCGCGGCCAGGGCCTGATGATGGGCCTGGGCCAGGCCGTCGGCACAGCCGCCGTCATGGCGGCCAGGAGCGGCGCGGCAATGAAGGACATCGACGTGAAGGAGCTGCAGCGTCAGCTTATGGAGGACGGCTGTGACCTGGGCCTCAACGGCTGATCATCTCCGAAAACGAACAAAATCCCCGTGCCGACGGCACGGGGTTTTTCGCGCTGAGTTCAGTTCGCGTTGGTGTACTTGCTCTTTACCTGATCGATCTTCTGCTGCTGTACCTGCTCCGCGGTATACCAGCCGTGCTGCATCATCTGCTTATAGATGCCCGACTGCATATCGAGAGTGCCGGTAAGGGCATCCTCAAAGGCGGAGTGTACGTTGGCACTGTCCGACTCGATGGTGCCGTGCATATAAAGGTCACAGGCGCCTTTCGTGGTCAGAAGAAGATTTTCCATTATTGTTCTGTCGTCCATTTTTCCGCCCTCCCTTTACACCAGCTTGTAGAAGCAGCCGAAAATGCGCCGGTTCTCGTCCACCAGCTGCTGGGCGTGCTTCCGGAGCGTCGGGTCCTGAAGAGAGTTCACAGCCTGCTGACACTGGTTGGAAAGAAAAAGGGCGTGGCCCAGTGCGTCGTCCACGTAGAGGAGTTCTTTTGATGTCATGAAAGTCTCCCATCCGCTGCCCGAGGGCAGCTTTTTTTCGGCGGCATACGCGCCGCGAAAACATTATGTCCCGTTAACAGCGGTTATATTCCGAGGGAGAATTATATAAGTTGTAAATTAAATTATATAAATAACTTGACAAAATAATTACGCAGGACTATTATAGGTACGGTAAAAGATATCACGGGAAGGTGATGAAAATGGCAAAAACGTTATATTCACTCATGCTCTCAGAGGATGTGGTCAGGGAGGTGGACCGCAGGGCCCACGCTCTCGGCGTGACACGCTCGGGCCTTATAAATCAGGTGCTGGCGGAGTACGTCAACTACAAGACCCCGGAGCAGCGCATAAACGACGTATTCTCCGCAATGGAGCAGTTATTTACCCCAACGCGGGATATAGTGCCGTTCTTTACACCCAACGCCCCCACAATATCCCTGAAAAGTTCTCTGCAATACAAGTATCGCCCCACCGTGCGGTACGAGGTGCAGCTTTACAAGGAGCGGGGGGACACGCTGGGGGAGCTTGACGTGGTGTTCCGCACCCAGTCAAGGGAGCTCATATCGGCCCTTATAGAGTTCTTCCGTCTGTGGAAGAGCGTCGAGGGACGGTACCTGATCTCCGGGGCGGCGCCGGAGTACACGCTGTACGACGGGCGGCTGACCCGCACCATCGCGCTGCCCGCGGACAGGGACTACACCAACGACGAGCTGGCCGGGGCCATCTCCGGCTACATCAAGACCTTTGACGCCGCCATGAAGGGCTTCCTCTCCGGCTGGGGCCGGGAGGAAACGGAGGCGCTGTGCGCCGATTACGTCCGGTCCGGCGGCGTCATCATATGACAAGAAACGGGGCGATTTCATGAACGCTGAAAAATATACGCAGAAGACCGTGGAGGCGCTGAACACCGCCAATTCCATGGCGCAGGAGAACTCCAACCAGTACATCACGCCCGAGCACCTTCTGTACGCACTCATCGACCAGGACGGCGGGCTCGTTTCCTCCATCTTCACGAAGATGGGCGTCGACTCTGACGGGGTGCTCTCGGAGCTGGATTCCGCCATTTCCGCCCTGCCGAAGGTATCCGGAGGCAGCGGTGAGGTGTTCGCGTCTCCGGAGACGAGCAGGATAGTCACCTTCGCGGAGAAGGTTGCGGAGAAGATGGGTGACGAGTACGTCTCCGTGGAGCATCTGATGCTGGGCATCTTCGCCAACGAGACAAGAGCCGTAAAGGATATATTCCGCCGTCATAATATAACGAAGGACGCTTTCGTGTCGGAGCTTGCCCGGGTAAAGACAAGACCCAACACCACCGACAACCCGGAGGAGACCTACGACGCGCTGAAAAAGTACGGTACAGACCTGGTGGAACGGGCCCGGGACAACAAGCTGGACCCGGTCATCGGCAGGGACACGGAGATAAGAAACGTCATCCGGATCCTCTCCCGAAAGACGAAGAACAACCCCGTCCTTATCGGCGAGCCCGGCGTAGGCAAGACGGCCATCGCCGAGGGCCTTGCCCAGAGGATAGTCTCCGGCGACGTGCCCGACAGCCTTAAGGATAAGACCATATTCTCCCTCGACATGGGAGCCCTTATCGCCGGAGCCAAGTACCGGGGCGAGTTCGAGGAGCGGCTGAAGGCCGTTCTCGAGGAGATAAAGAGCGCCGAGGGCAGGATACTGCTGTTCATCGACGAGATACACAATATCGTGGGCGCGGGGAAGACCGAGGGCAGCATGGACGCCGGAAACCTCCTCAAGCCGATGCTGGCAAGGGGAGAGCTCCACTGCATAGGCGCCACCACGCTGGACGAGTACCGCAAGTACATCGAGAAGGACGCGGCCCTCGAGCGGCGTTTCCAGCCCGTCATGGTGGACGAGCCGGACGTGGAGGACACCATCTCCATCCTCAGGGGACTGAAGGAGCGTTACGAGATATTCCACGGCGTACGCATCCATGACAACGCCCTGGTGGCCGCCGCGACGCTCTCCGACAGGTACATCTCCGACAGGTTCCTGCCCGACAAGGCCATAGACCTGGTGGACGAGGCCTGCGCCATGATACGCACGGAGATATCCTCCATGCCCTCTGAGCTGGACGACAAGCGCCGCCGGATAATGCAGCTGGAGATCGAGGAGATGGCCCTCAAAAAGGAGGACGACCGCCTCTCAAAGGACCGGCTGGAGAAACTCTCGAAGGAGCTGGCGGAGGAGAAGGAGGAGTTCAACGCCCTCAAATCCAGATGGGAAAACGAGAAGGCCGGAGTCGAGGAGATCAACGACATAAAGACGCAGATCGAGCAGACCAACGCCGATATCGAGCGGGCCCAGCGCAATTACGAGTACGAGACGGCGGCGCGCCTTAAATACGAGACGCTGCCCAACCTTGAAAAGCGCCTCGCCGAGGCCGAGTCGAAGGAGAAGGACACCTCCCTCGTCCGGGATACCGTCACCGAGGAGGAGATAGCCGAGATAGTGGCCAAGTGGACCGGCATCCCCGTGGCAAAGCTGATGGAAGGCGAGCGGGAGAAGCTGTTGCATCTGGACGAGACGATACACAAGCGCCTCATCGGTCAGGACGAGGCCGTGCAGAAGGTGACGGAGGCCATCCTTCGCTCCCGAGCCGGTATCTCCGACCCCAACAGACCTATCGGCTCCTTCCTGTTCATGGGACCCACGGGCGTGGGCAAGACGGAGCTGGCAAAATCCCTTGCCGAGGCGCTCTTTGACGATGAGAGCAATATGGTAAGGATAGATATGACCGAGTACATGGAGAAGTTCTCCGTGTCAAGGCTCATCGGAGCCCCTCCGGGATACGTGGGCTACGACGAGGGCGGTCAGCTTACCGAGGCGGTGAGAAGAAAGCCCTATTCCGTGGTGCTCTTCGACGAGGTGGAGAAGGCTCATCCCGACGTTTTCAACATCCTCATCCAGATACTTGACGACGGCCGGGTCACCGACTCCCAGGGCAGAACGGTGGATTTCAAGAACACCATCATAATCATGACCTCCAACATCGGTTCCCAGGCTCTGCTGGAGGGTATCGACGAGCACGGAGACATATCACAGGCCGCCCGGGACGCGGTGAACGCCCAGCTCAAGCAGGTGTTCCGCCCCGAGCTGATAAACCGTCTCGACGAGATAATCATGTTCCGGCCTCTTACGAAGAGCGACCTGGACAGCATAATCGAGAACCTTGTCGGCCGTCTGCGGGGCAGACTTGAGGCACAGTCCCTGAAGCTGGAGATGACTCCCGCGGCAAAGGATCTGGCTGTGGAGCAGGGCTTCGACCCTGTCTACGGCGCAAGACCGCTCCGCCGGTATCTGCAGAGCAGGGCGGAAACGCTCATCGCAAAGACCATTCTCAAGGGCGAGGTCGGCGCCGGTTCCACGCTGGTGCTGGACGCCGAAAACGGCGAGATGGTCTGCCGCGTAAGACCGTAAACCGTACAAACGCAAAAAACCGCTGCGGGATATCCCGCAGCGGTTTTGCTTTTGCTTATTTTCAGCCCAGCGCGATCTCGGACACTCCGTCGCCGACGTATTCCAGCTTCACGCCCTCCAGGGGACGGTCCGCGGTGACGGTGACCCTGCCGCCCCGGCGGAAAGCATTTACGGTGACGGGGTTTTCACCCTTCATATCGTATATCTCTATCTGGGACGAGTCGCCGTCGTCAAGCTCAAAGACCTTGAGCGTCAGGCCTTTATGGTAGTCGTAATCGGGGCGCGTGTCGTCGGCGCCGACGGGCAGTATGGTGCCGGGACGCACCAGCAGCGGCAGCGCAAAGAAGTCGTAGACGCCATCGTAATACCGCCCGCCCTCGTAGGTCCTGCCGTTGAGGAGGTCGGTCCAGCGGCCCTGCGGTACGTAGAACTGAGCTTTGCCGCCCTCGTCGAACACCGGCGCCACCAGCAGGCTGCCGCCCAGCATGTACTGCCTGTCGAGGTACGCGCAGGCCGGGTCGTCCATGAATTCCACCACCATTGGCCTCATCACCGGCGTGCCGAACTTATGGGCGTACACCGCCTGGGTGTAGATGTAGGGCATGAGGGAGCATTTCAGGTTCACGAAGCGGCGCAGCACGTCGCTGGCCTCATCGTCGAAGTTCCAGGGCACCCGGTAGGAGCCGGAGCCGTGGAGACGGCTGTGGGAGGACAGAAGGCCGAAGGCGCACCAGCGCTTGTACACGTCCGCCGGGGCCGTATCCTCGAAGCCGCCGATGTCGTGGCTCCAGAAGCCGAAGCCGCAGGCAGCCAGGGAAAGACCGCCCCGCAGAGTCTCCGCCATGGAGGGGTAGGTGGCGGTGTTGTCGCCGCCCCAGTGCACGGGCATCTGCTGCCCTCCGGCGTAGGCGGACCGGGCGAATACCACGGCCTCGTTCCTGCCCCGCTTGCGCTCCAGCAGGTCGAAAACCACCTTGTTGTACAGCAGCGTGTAGCGGTTGTGCATCTCCAGCGGGTCGCTGCCGTCGTACCACGCTATATCCCGGACTGGTATCCTCTCGCCGAAGTCTGTCTTAAAGCAGTCGATGCCCATGTCCATGAGCTTTTCAAGATGGCCCTGATACCATTTTACCGCCTCGGGATTGGTAAAGTCCACGATGCCCATGCCGGACTGCCACAGATCCGTCTGCCAGACGGTGCCGTCGGTCTTTTTAAGGAGATAGCCCTTCTCCGCCGCCTCCGGGAACAGGGAAGAGGCCTGGGCAACGTAGGAATTAATCCATATGCACAGCTTCAGACCCTTTGCCTTGAGCCTTCTAAGCATTCCCTCGGGGTCGGGGAACATGTTCTTGTCCCATTCGAAGTCTATCCAGTGATTGCCTCTCATCCAGAAGCAGTCGAAATGGAAAACGCTCAGCGGTATGTTCCGCTCCGCCATGCCGTCGATGAAGGAGTTGACGGTGTTCTCGTCGTAATCTGTGGTGAAGGACGTGGACAGCCACAGACCGAAGGACCAGGCGGGGGGCAGGGCGGGCCTGCCGGTGAGCGCGGTGTAGCGCTCAAGTATCTCGTGACCGTTTCTGCCGTAGATGAAGAAGTACTGCAGGCTCTCGCCCTGGGCGGAGAAGCCCACGCGCTCCACGTCCTCGCTGCACACCTCGAAACTGACGTCCGTCAGATCGTTGACGAAAACGCCGTAACCCTTGTTTGACAGATAGAAGGGCACGTTCTTATATGACTGCTCGCTGGAGGTGCCGCCGTCCGCCTGCCAGATGTCCACCACCTGCCCGTTCTTCACGAAGGGGGTGAACCGCTCGCCCAGACCGTAGATGGACTCGCCCACACCGACGGACAGCTGGCCGCGGGTGTAGTTGCGGCCGGTGTTGGCGTCGATGAAATAGCCGCAGGCGCGGGGCGCCGCGCTGCTTACCACCCTGCCCTCGGCGATGAAATCCATACGGAAATCCTCGTCGCCGTACATCTTCAGCGTCAGATCGCCGGAGGTGAAGCAGGCGTTGCGCCCGTCCACGACTGTCTCCGGCGTTACAGGCTCGGTGTACAGCTCAAGGGGACGGTGACCGGGCACGTCGCCGTAGAAGTGGCGTATCTCAACGCCGATCACGTCGGGCATGGGCGCGGTGACATTTATGGTTATCACGGTTGAGTTGAGCGTGTCGCCACGGGCCCGCATGGGGGTGGAGGCAACCACGGCCCGCAGACCGTCGGCCGTGGGCGTATACTCGAACAGATCCTTCGCGTAATGGGGGGTCACACCCTCCTTCATAAGCCAGTAGCCGTTGGAAAATTTCATATGGCGCGTATTTCCTTTCGACAGAGTATTTTTGCTTATTATCCATCATACTCCATAATAAACCGCCCTGTCAACCCAAACGCATTTGTGACAGATGTACAAATTCCGACCGCTCTTTTTATGCCAAAACATCGTTGTAATTCATTTGCGACTGTGTTAATTTAGAGTCAGACGTATACGGACGAGGGACGCCCTCCGCCCGTGTTATTGAAAGGAGAAAACCATGAACGGCAGAGTTGTCGAGACCTTCGTGTGCAGCGAGTTTGACCCCGTAGTAAACACCGCCGCGGGACGCATCCGCGGCTACAAGATGAACGATATGTACACCTTCCTGGGCGTGCGCTACGCCACGGCGGAGCGGTTCAAACAGCCGAAGCCCCTGGAGCCCTGGGACGATATCGTGGATACCCAGGACTTCGGCCTCCAGTGCCCCCAGGTGCCCCCGAGGATACCCTTTGACAGCAATCTGGCATTCCCCAAGCGCTATTGGCCTCAGGGCGAGGACTGCCTGACTCTGAACGTGTGGACCACCGAGCTTTCCGAGACGGCGAAGAAGCCCGTCATGATATGGCTCCACGGCGGCGGCTTCGGCACCGGCTCATATATGGAGCTGGAGTGCTACGACGGCGACAATATGGCCCGCTACGGCGGCGTGGTGACCGTGTCGATCAACCACCGGCTGAACATCCTGGGCTACATCGACCTTTCCGACTACGGCCCGGAGTACGAGCTGTCCGGCATCGCCGGCATGGAGGACATCGTTGCCGCACTGAAGTGGGTGCGTGACAACATCGCAAAATTCGGCGGCGACCCGGACAACGTGACCATATTCGGCGAGTCCGGCGGCGGCGCCAAGGTCCGGGCCCTCATGCAGATGGGCTCCGCCGACGGCCTTTATCACCGGGCCATAGTGGAGAGCGGCATCATGCGCGCCGGCGACGTTACCCCGGAGCAGGAGAAGGCCGCGGCGAAGGAGCGGGCGAAGATCATTGTGGACGCCGCCGGAGGCATAGAGAAACTGACGGCCATGCCCTATTACGGCCTTCTGGGCCTGATGGAGCAGACCGGCGTCAGTTCCCGTACCTTCAGCCCCGTGCCCTGCACCGGCAGCTACGCGGGCGAGTGGCACAACGCCGGGTTCCGTCCCGAGACGCTGAATATCCCCCTCATCGCCGGCAGCACCTTCCAGGAACTGGTGCCCCGTCCGAAGAACATAAACGATAAGAGCGCCCTCACCGAAGAGGAGCGCTACGCGGCCCTCGTCGCCGCCTACGGTGACGACGCCCCCGCTATAAGAGACGAGTTCAAAAAGGCCTATCCGGAGCTCAATCTCTATTACGCGTCCCTTCTGGACACCATGGTGCGCCGTCCCACCAGCGCCTTCTGCGTCGCCCGGGCCGCCGCGGGAGGGGAGAACACCTGGAACTTCATGTTCGCCTTCGAGACCTGGTACAAGGGCGGGTGGATGTCAACCCACGCCGACGAGCTGGCCTTCATCTTCCATAATACGGAGTATATCGGCGCCATGTACGCCGGCGAGAGCACAAAGAAGATGCAGGACCTCATATTCAACGCCTGGATCAGCTTCGCCCGCACCGGCGACCCCAACTATGAGGGCATGCCGGAGTGGAAGAGGGTCACTCCCGACGAGCGCAGCTGCTTCGTGTTCTCCAGCAGCCCCGGCAACCGCGTCGCCTTTGACGAAAAGCTCGTTGAGCTGGTGAGAAAGTATCGCGCGTCGGGCTTCGGCGCGCCCCCCGTCAGCAAGAAGAACGATTGATCTGCCGGATATAACAGCGGCGGAGGATTATCCTCCGCCGCTTTTTTTATTTCTTCGGTTTTCTGCACCGGAAAAAGATGAACTCCGGCTTGTGTACGAGTCCGCCGAAGACGTCCTCATGGGCGCTCATCAATTCCTCCGGCACCGTCGCCTCCCGGCATTCCTCGATGACGAAGCCCGCGCCGACGATATCGTTTATGAAGGTGGAGAAGGTCCGGTGATACAGCTCGTAGCCGTCCACCACCCAATTTACACGGCGCAGACCCTCCAGGGCGTAGCTGCGCAGATTGGCATATAGCCGCACCCCGTTTTCGTCCCGGGTATATCTGTCGTAAACGCCGTCCCAGGCGGTGGCCAGGGGGTGGGAGGTGCTGAAGACGAGAAAGCCGCCGTCGTTCAGCAGGGCATAAATGTCCCGCATGAGTCTGCCGAGATTTTCGACGTAATCGAAGGCGAGAGAGCTTGTCGCCACGTCGAAAGTCCCGGCGAGCGTGCCTGCGTCTTCCATCGCAATACGGCGGTATTCGACGTTGTCTGCGGCGTTGTGCTCACGGGCATAGGCCAGCATCTTTTCGGATATGTCGATGCCCAGCACCGAGGCGGCGCCCATGTCGGCGTACTGCCTTGCGTGCTGACCCATGCCGCAGCCCAGGTCGAGAACGGTTTTGCCCCGCAGGTCCGGCAGCATTTCCGTCATAATAGGCGTTTCCACGCAGTCGTTGAAGTTTATCTCATTGGCCCGAAGCGACTTGAAATTCTCGAAAAACCTCTCGTTGTCGTATATATTCTGCATGCTCATTGTTTTTCCGCTCCTTTGCGGGTCGTATCACCCGTTTCCTGTGCTTATGGTATAGGAAGAAAAGATCCCCGGCGCGGGCCGGGGATCTTCGTATACGCGGCGTTTACTCCGCGGAGATTATGAAGCTGTAAACGGGCTGGCCGCCGGCAAGCTCGGTGACCTCCGCGTCGGGGAACGTTTCCTGAAGACCGGCGGACAGCGCCACGGCGTTCTCGCCGGAGGCGTCACACCCGCGGTAAACGGTGATCATGTCGGGGTCAAAGGGGGCGAGAGCGTCGTCGATGCTCTTCACGACCTGGCCGAAATCGGCGCTGTTGGCGATAAGACTGCCCTCCAGAAGAGCCAGATACTCGCCGGCCTTTATCTCCACCTCGTCGAACACGGAGTCGCGGGCGGCGTACGTCACGTTCACGGTGTGTACGCCGGAGAACGCCCCGTTGAGCTGTTCCTCCAGCTCCGCCTCCTCAAGGGACTCGTCGAAGGACAGGAAGGATACGATGCCCTGGGGGATGGTCCTGGTGGGGATGACGATCACCTTTTTATCGGTCAGAGGCTGACACTGCTGTGCCGCCATGATTATGTTCTTGTTGTTGGGGAAGACGAAAACGGTGGGGGCGTTGACGCTCTCCACGGCCTTGAGGATATCCTCGGTGCTGGGGTTCATGGTCTGACCGCCGGAAACGATGGCGTCGGCTCCAAGCTCGGTCATAAGATTCTGCAGCCCCTCGCCCGCGGCTACGGTGACTATGCCGTAGCGCTTCTCCGGTCCGGCGGGAACGGGCTTGGCGGCGTTGTCGTCGAATATCTTCTCCGTGTGCTGGATGCGCATGTTCTCGATCTTCACCGTCTGCAGGCTGCCGTAGGTCAGAGCGCGGGTCAGTACCTCGCCGGGGATGTCGCAGTGGACGTGGACCTTGATGATGTCGTCGTCCACCACGAAGACGAGACTGTCGCCTATGCCGTCGAGATAGTCCCGCAGGACCTCAGGCTCGGTGCGGTTTTCTCTGGCCACGATGAACTCGGTGCAGTAGGTGAAGGTTATGTCCTCATCGGAGAAATCGGAGAAATCCGCCTTCTCCCGTACCTCGGACGTGTAGGATATATCGGTCACGGGCTCGCCGTTGAGCGCCATGAGCATGCCCTGCAGAAGGCACAGATAGCCCTCGCCTCCGGCGTCCACAACGCCGGCCTTTTTAAGCACGGGGTTCTGGTCGGTGGTGGCGGCCAGAGCCTCCTGACCGGCGGACAGCATCTGCTCCATGAGGACGCACAGGTCCTCCTCCTCGGCGGCCAGAGCCTCGGCTCTGTCGGCCACGATGCGGGACACGGTGAGTATGGTGCCCTCGGTGGGACGCATAACGGCCTTGTATGCGGTGGCCACGCCTTCCTTGAGGGCGGCGGCGAAGAGAGCGCCGTCGATCTCGTCGTGATCGCGCAGGACGAGGGACATGCCCCGGAAGAGAAGGGAAAGAATGACACCCGAGTTGCCTCTGGCGCCCCGCAGCAGGGCGGAGGCCATGATCTTGGAGACGTCCCCCGCGGAGGAGGGCTGAACGCGCTCGGCTTCCATTACGCCGGCCCGGAACGTCAGGGACATGTTGGTGCCGGTGTCGCCGTCGGGCACGGGGAACACGTTGAGATCGTTGATTTTCTGTTTGTTCTGTTCAAGCACGGCCGCCCCGCTCACGAGCATCTGTCTGTACAGGGCGCCGTCGATAGTCTTTACCATTTTTTCTACGTTCCTGTCAATCAAAGATTATGGAGTCAACAAAGACTTCCACGCTGTCGACCTTCACGCCGGTCACCTGGGTGACCTTGTAATCGACCTCGCTTATGATGCTGTGGCACAGGGCGGGGATGTTCACGCCCTGATCGACTATGATGTGCAGCTCTATGACGACGTCGCCGCTGTCGGAGAAGCTGACATACACACCCTTGCCCATGGACTCTTTCTTCAGAAGGTGCACGAGACCGTCGCTGACGGAGCGCATGGCCATACCCTTGACGCCGAAGCAGGAGGTGGCGGCGTCGCCTACCAGGGTGGTGAACACGTCCTTGGAGATGATGATCTTCCCAAGCTCGTTGGTGTAGTTTATCATATTGATCCCCATTCTGCCGCTGTGGATGAGGGTATGTTCCCGGCCCCCGCAAGCGGCGGACGGGGACCGGAAAAACCGGCATACGGCTTTTCAAATGACTATTATAGTATAAATCTTCCGGAACTACAAGTAAAAATACGGAATTATCGCCGCCGAAACGGTACAGGGCAGCCTGAAACCTCCGCCGTGGGACGACAAAAACGGGAATACCGCTGACGGTATCCCCGTTTTTTTGTTTTTCAACGTCATTATCCGCCCACGGTTACGATCCCGCCGCCCCACAGCTTCGTCTCAAAATCCGAGTGGGAGGTGACGATGATATCCGCCCCGAAGGTCAGGATCTTCGGCACGATGCGCTCCGTCAGTCCGGGGTCCAGACCTTTGAGCGGCTCGTCAAGAACAAGAAGGTCTCCGCCGTAGGCCAGCGCCCGGGCCAGCGCGATGCGCCGCCTCTGTCCGCCGGACAGTTCGCCGGGTTTTGTCCCGGCCTCTGCCGACAGTTCGACCATCTCCAGATACGTTCCGGCAGTATGTCTCCTGCTTCGCGGCAGTACCGCCGCCACGTTCTGCGCGGCGGTGAGCCAGGGCAGAAGCCGGTCCTCCTGAAACATGAACGCGACTCTGCCCGGCACGTTGTCTATCGTGCCCCGGCCGGGCTTTTCAAGTCCGGCGATGAGCCGCAGCAGCGTGGTCTTTCCGCCCCCGGAGGGGCCGGTCACGACGGCGACGGGGGAGGGAACGTCGAGAGAGAAGCTTTCAAATACGACCTTGTCACCGTAGGAGAAGTCCAGATCGGATATCCTTATCATTTTTCCGAGGCCCTCCTTATCGCCAGACGAAAGACCCGCTCCAGCACCATGCTGAGGATTATCACCGCCGCCGTCCAGGCA
Organism: Oscillospiraceae bacterium; assembly: GCA_016286595.1. GTDB lineage: Bacteria > Bacillota > Clostridia > Oscillospirales > Oscillospiraceae > RUG626. The sequence continues at coordinate 15,611 of JAEETR010000184.1, forward strand.
AACAGGGACGGCGTTTCGAGATATATCTTCGAGTAATAAAGCTGGGCGCCGACGGTCCTTTTGGGCTGACAGAGCACCTCGGCGGCTATGCCGCTTTTCCAGGCCATGCCCATGGCGGTGGCGCAGGCTCCCGCCCAGGAGGGCAGCACCGAGGGCACGTAGATGAGCCGCAGGCGCTTCACGGCGTCGAAACCGTAAGCCCTGCCCATCTCCAGAAGAGAGGCGTCGGTCTGACCGATTGCGGTGGAAAGCGCGCCCCACACTATCGGAGTGACCGTAAGGGCGGAGATGAAGGAGGTTATCCAGCTCTTGTCCACCCACAAAAGCACGAGGATGATGAATGAGGCTATGGGCGTTGAGCCCACGATGCGCACCGCGGGGGACAGAATGGCGTCCGCCGCTCCGAAGAAGGATGTCAGCCACGCCAGCAGCGTGCCCGCCGCGACTCCGGCGGCGAACCCGGCGACTATGCGTCCCAGGGTGGTGAGTATCGTCAGCCAGAAATCGCCCCTTGCGCAAAGAGACAGAAATTCCCGACCAACCGAAACGGGGGACGGGAGCAGAAGCTCCTGTCCCGTCTTCCAGCTGAGCAGCACCCACACCGCCGCCCAGAAGGCGGCGGCGAGGACGGCTTTTATTATCTTCGTCTTTTTATCCGGCGTAGTCGTAGTAGAACGCTTCATCGGGGATCTTGCCTCCAATGGAAGTGGGGTCCGCGTCGAACAGCACGTTGTAATAGGCTTCAAGGTCGCCGGAGAGGGTATCGGCGCCGGCGATGAAGGTCATGGCGCAGTCGGGGATGGCCTTTTTGGCGACGGCCGCCTTGGCAACTACCTCGTACTTCTCGGCCAGCGCCGCGGCGGCGTTAAGATTGGCGGGGCTGTTCATAGCTGCGATGGCGCGCGCGTA
>JAEETR010000019.1 GCA_016286595.1 Oscillospiraceae bacterium
AAGAGGAATAATAATCCTGTTAAAATCGAGAAGCCCGCTGTGATCTCACAGCGGGCTTTTTTCGATTTGTTTTTGCCGCAGCCCCGCCGCGGGAAAAACTCCATTAGGGCGCCGGGCAGACGAGGCAACGCAGAGGGCGATGGAGTATAAGCGGACGTAAAAAAGAAAGGCTGACCGGGTCAGCCTTTCTTTAACTTAACGGGTATTTATCTGTCCATGTACCCCTGGGCGCACAGCAGTTCGGCCAGCAGTACGCCGCCGCCGGCGGCACCGCGGAGGGTATTGTGGGAGAGAGTGATGAACTTGTAATCGAACAGAGTGTCGGGACGCAGACGGCCGATGGACACCGCCATGCCGTGCTCAAGCTCGCGCTCGCTCTTCGTCTGGGGACGGTCGTCCTCGGTGAAATAGTTCAGGAACTTTTTGGGGGCGGAGGGGAGCTGCAGCTTCTGCGCAAGGCCCTCGAAATTGTTCCAGGTATCGATCATGTACTGCATATCCGGCTTCTTGTCGAAGTTTACGAACACGGCGGACATGTGGCCGTCGGTGACGGGAACGCGGATGCACTGGGCGGTGATAAGAGGCTTTTCGGCCTTGACGATGACGCCGTCCTTCACGCTGCCCCATATCTTAAGGGGCTCCTGCTCGCTCTTTTCCTCCTCGCCGCCGATGTAGGGGATAACGTTGTCCACCATCTCGGGCCAGCGATCAAAGGTCTTGCCGGCGCCGGAAATGGCCTGATAGGTGCACACGGCGATGTTCTTCAGGCCGAAATCCTTGATAAAGGGGTGCAGGGCGGGGACGTAATTCTGAATGGAGCAGTTGGACTTGACGGCGACGAAGCCCCTCTTAGTGCCCAGACGGGCCTTCTGATGCTCGATAACGGCCAGGTGCTCCGGATTCAGCTCCGGCACCACCATGGGCACGTCGTCAACCCAGCGCTGGGCGCTGTTGTTGGAGATGACGGGGCACTCAAGCCTGGCGAACCGCTCCTCAAGAGCCTTGATGGCGGCCTTATCCATATTCACGGCGCAGAACACGAAATCCACGTTGGCGGCTATCTTCTCGGCGTCCTGCTCCGCCTCCTTGACTATGATGCCGGCTACCTTCTCCGGCAGGGGAGTGGTCATGACCCAGCGGCCGGCCACTGCTTCGGCGTAAGTTCGTCCCGCGCTCCTGCCGCTGGCGGCAAGCTCGGTGATCTCAAACCAGGGGTGATCCGCCAGCAGAGTTATGAAACGCTGACCCACCATACCCGTGGCGCCGATGATTCCTACCTTGTAGTGCTTCATAGTTCGCTCCTCCTTAACAGCCCGGGCTTCGGCCCGAAGGCATTTTTTGGTAAATCTATAAATATTGTGGAAAAAAGCCGTGAGTTGTAATATAATGTTATTTCAATGAAAGCTTCCGTAAAAATTATCAAACATACTATCACACTTGTTTTCCGCTGTCAATCATTAAAGCGGCAAAGTTCAGCGTGAGGTACATAGGTATATGAGACGATATTACAAATACGCGGCGGTGCTGCTTGCCGCCCTGATGCTCATATCGGCGCTCCCCGCCGATATGGTCGCTCCCGCGGTACGCGCCTACACCGCTCCCGCGGACGTGATACGCATCGGCCTTTACACCAAGGGCACCGACGGCTCCTCCGTAAAGAACTACGACTGCGCCAACCTCCAGAACGTCACGGGCAGCGGCGCGGGCTTCGAGTTCGGATATTTCGACGGCGACAGGCATTTCGTACCCATAGGCGCCTCAACCCAGGAGACCGCCATCTCCATGATAATCGACAGGAACATGGTTTATGACCCGGGCAGGAATCTGTACACAGAATCCGGCGCCGGTACCGTGACGGTTGGCTGCTTCCACATCCAGTTGTCCACCATATACGCGGACTATGACGGGGCCCGGGCCGCGGCGGACACCTTCACGTCGGTGAACGCCTTCGTCAAGTACGAAAACGGCGAGTTCATCGTGTGCGCCGGCAGCTTTGCCACGGCGGAGGAGGCGCAGACCGCCGCCGCCGCGCTGGACATCCAGCAGGAGACGACCGTCACCTCCGGCACCCAGTACACGATATGCGTCGTAAGGACGGGTACGGACCGGGTGCTCCTGGAGTACGATATGGGCGCGGGCGGCGGCCTCGGTGTGAGACCCCTTGCGCCGGAGGGAGTCAAGGCCCAGACCTGGTTCAGAAGCTACAGATACTTCGGCGCGTTCCAGTACACCCGCGTCAACGGCGGGAGTATCACCGTGGTCAATTACGTGGATATCGAGGACTACGTCAAGGGCGTCATACCCTACGAGATGAGTCCCTCGTTCCCGGCAGAGGCGCTGAAGGCACAGGCCATTTGCGCCCGAAACTACGCCCTTTCGAATCTCAACAAGCACCGCTCGCTGGGATTTGACCTGTGCAACACCACAGACTGTCAGGTATACTACGGCGTGGGCAACGCCACCGCCGCTACCAACGCCGCGGTTGACGCCACCGCGGGGGAGTATCTGGTATACAACGGTCAGCTGTGCAACACCTTCTTCTTCGCCTGCGACGGCGGAGCCACGGAGAGCAGCGAGAACGTATGGAATCTTGCCGTGCCGTATCTGCAGGGCAAGGAGGACCCCTATGAGGCGGAGATCGTCTCAAAGGTCAGCAGCTACAACTGGAGCGTCACCTACACGGGAGCCCAGCTGGCGCAGAAGCTGAACGCAAAGGGCTATAACG
>JAEETR010000185.1 GCA_016286595.1 Oscillospiraceae bacterium
AACGCTCCTCCACGTCGGCAGAGGAACGGATGGTCTCCTTGTAAGAGACCTGAGGCTTGCCTACGTTGGCCTCGACCTTGAACTCGCGCAGCAGTCTGTCCACGATTATCTCAAGGTGAAGCTCGCCCATGCCGGCTATTATCGTCTGGCCGGTCTCCTCGTCGGTATAGGCCTTGAAGGTGGGATCCTCGTCCGCCAGCTTCTGGAGGGCGATGGTCATCTTCTCCTGGCCGACCTTCGTCTTGGGCTCGATAGCCACACGGATGACGGGTTCGGGGAACTCCATGGACTCCAGCACCAAGGGGTGCTTTTCGTCGCACAGGGTGTCGCCGGTCATGGTGTTCTTCAGACCCACGGCGGCGGCGATATCACCGGCGTGAACGCCGTCGATATCCTCCCGGTGATTGGCGTGCATCCGAAGGATGCGGCCCATGCGCTCTCTCTGGCCCTTTGTGGCGTTGAGAACGACCCTTCCCGTCTCCAGAGAGCCGGAATACACCCGGAAGAAGGCCAGGCGGCCAACGTAGGGGTCGGTCATTATCTTGAACGCCAGAGCGGAGAAAGGCTCGTCGTCAGAGGCGGCCCGCTCGGTCTCCTCCCCTGTCCTGGGCACTATGCCCTTTACGGGGGGGACCTCCAGCGGTGAGGGCAGGTAAGCGACTATGGCGTCCAGCAGCTTTTGAACGCCCTTGTTGCGGTAGCTCGTACCGCAGACCACGGGCACCATCTGTCCGGCAATGGTAGCCTTGCGGATGGCGGCAATGATCTTTTCCTGGGGGATGTCCTCCCCCTCCAGGTACAGCTCCATGATCTCGTCGTCGAAATCGGAGACCGCCTCCAGCATGGCCGTACGGTACTGCTGAGCCTTTTCCAGCATATCCGCGGGGATCTCCTCCACGCGCATATCCTTTCCAAGGTCATCGTAATACACGTCGGCGTTCATCTCGATAAGATCGATTATGCCGGTGAAGTCTGCCTCCGAGCCGATGGGAAGCTGTACGGGAACGGCGTTGGCCTTGAGCCGGGAATGGACCATATCCACCACGTGGTAGAAGTCGGCGCCGGCGATATCCATCTTGTTGACGTATATCATCCGGGGGACCCGGTACTTGTCGGCCTGGCGCCAGACGGTCTCCGTCTGGGGCTCGACGCCGCCTTTTGCGCAAAGGACCGTGACACAGCCGTCCAGCACCCGCAGGGAACGCTCCACCTCAGCGGTGAAATCCACGTGTCCCGGGGTGTCGATAATGTTTATACGGTGGTCTTTCCAGAAGCAGGTGGTAGCTGCGGAGGTGATGGTGATGCCTCTTTCCTGTTCCTGCTCCATCCAGTCCATTGTGGCGTTGCCCTCGTGAACCTCGCCCAATCTGAAATTCACACCGGTATAGAACAAGATACGCTCGGTAGTGGTGGTCTTGCCGGCGTCGATATGCGCCATTATACCAATATTTCTTGTGTTTTGAAGCGATTGTTCCATGGGCATAAAAGTAATCTCCGAAAAAATGTGTCGGTTTCGTCCCCGCGGGGATTACCAGCGGAAGTGAGCGAAGGCTCTGTTGGACTCGGCCATTCTGTGCATCTCCTCGCGTCTCCTCACGGCGTTGCCGGTGTTGTTGGAGGCGTCAAGGATCTCGCCGGCCAGGCGCTCTTTCATGGTCTTCTCACCGCGGGAGCGGGAGAAGGCGGTGAGCCATCTCAGACCGAGAGTGGTGCGGCGGGCGGGTCTGACCTCGATAGGCACCTGATAGGTGGCGCCGCCCACGCGGCGGGCCTTGACTTCCAAAGAGGGCATGATGTTCTCCATGGCCTGATTGAAAACCTCAAGAGGATCCTTATCGGTCTTCTCCTTGATAATGTCGAAGGCTCCGTAAACGACCTTCTGGGCTACGCCCTTCTTGCCGTCCAGCATTACGCTGTTGACGAGCCTGGTTACCAGGACCGAGTTATACATGGGGTCCGGTAAAATTTCTCTTTTGGGAATGTTACCTCTTCTGGGCACTCGTCTTCCCTCCTTCATCAGAAAATGATTTCACAGGTACTCGAAAGGGTTTTCCCTTCCGTTGCGCCCTGAGGTTTACATTACGTAAGTATATAAACAACAGGGCTTATTCTGTTGGATTTGCGCGGAATTACTTCTTTCCTGCAGTCTTGGGGCGCTTTGCGCCGTACTTGGAACGACCCTGTCTGCGGCCGTCGACACCCTGGGTATCGAGAGTACCGCGGATGATGTGGTAACGCACGCCGGGAAGGTCCTTGACACGGCCGCCGCGGATCATCACGACGCTGTGCTCCTGCAGGTTGTGGCCCACGCCGGGGATATAGGCCGTAACCTCGTAACCGTTGGTGAGGCGGACACGCGCAATCTTTCTGAGTGCGGAGTTCGGCTTCTTGGGGGTAGAGGTTCTGACCGCGGTGCAAACGCCTCTCTTCTGGGGAGAAGAAAGATTCGTCTCACGGTTCTTGATGGTGTTGAGACCCTTCTGCAGAGCGGGAGAGGTGGACTTGTAGGCGGATGACTCTCTGCCCTTCCTGACCAACTGATTTATTGTCGGCATTGTTTTCCTCCTTTCTTCAAATATAAATCTATTTTCAGCAGGGGCCGGGCTGCGGCCCCCGCCAAAAATCGCAGGTTTTGATGTGGATTTCCATTTACCACACAAAACGGGATTTTAACATAGTTTTGTCATTATGTCAATCTTTTTTGACGATTTGACGATTAAAGAATATTGGAAACGTTCAGCAGAGCGCTCAGGTCGACGCCGTCGTCCTCGTCCTCGGCCTGGGCCTCGTCGCTGACGGCGGTCTCCTCCGGCTCGTCGTACACCTTGTACTTGTTCAGGCCGGAACCGGCGGGGATGAGCTTGCCGATTATGACGTTCTCCTTCAGGCCGATGAGGTAATCGACCTTGCCCTTGGTTGCGGCCTCGGTCAGCACCTTGGTGGTCTCCTGGAAGGAGGCGGCGGACAGGAAGGAGTCGGTGGCCAGAGACGCCTTGGTGATGCCCATGAGCAGCGGCTCATAGGTGGGCTTGCGAAGGTCGATCTCCCCTGCCGCGATGCGCTCGTCGATGGCGCGGTTGGCGCGGCGCAGCTCCACCACGTCGATGGTGGTGCCGGTGATAAGATCGGTGTCTCCGGGGTCCTCAACGCGGACCTTGCGCATCATCTGGCGCACGATGACCTCGATGTGCTTGTCGTTGATGTCGATACCCTGCTGGCGGTACACCTTGCTGACCTCGCGGATGAGGTACTCCTGGGTGGCGTCTCTGCCGAGGATACGCATTATATCGTGGGGATTGAGAGCGCCGGAGGTGAGCAGAGCGCCCTGGACGACCTCGTCGCCCTCCTTGACCTGGATACCGGCGGACTGGGGCACGGTGTAGGTGCGGATATCGCCGTCGTCGGGATTGGTGACGGAGATGGCCACCATGGCACCCTTCCGGGCGTCCTCCATGCTCACGCGGCCGGAGATCTCGGAAAGAACGGCCATCTTTTTGGGTTTTCTGGCCTCGAACAGCTCCTCGACACGGGGAAGACCCTGGGTGATCTCAACGCCGTGCTCGCCGCCGGCGACGCCGCCGGTGTGGAACGTACGCATGGTCAGCTGTGTGCCGGGCTCGCCGATGGACTGGGCGGCGATGACGCCTACCGCCTCGCCGGCGGTGGCCTCCTCGTCGGCCGCCAGGTTTATGCCGTAGCAGCGCACGCAAACGCCGCTGGACGCCTCGCAGGTGAGGACGGAGCGGACCTTGACGCGGGTTATGCCGCGGGCCTCAAGGGCGGGCGCGTCGTGGGAGCGGAGCATTATCTCCTTGCTGTGGACAAGCTCGCCGGTGGCGGGATCCACTATATCCTCGGCGGGGAAACGGCCGTGGATGGCTGTGCCGAAGGTCATGAGGACCTGTCCGTTCTCGTCGAACTTCTGCTCGGCCCAGATGCCGTCGGTGGTGCCGCAGTCGTCCTCGCGGATTATGACGTCCTGGCTGACGTCCACCATTCGGCGGGTCAGGTATCCGGAGTCGGCGGTACGCAGAGCGGTATCGGCAAGGCCCTTGCGGGCGCCTCGGCTGGAGACGAAGTACTCCAGAACGGTAAGTCCCTCACGGAAGTTGGACTTGATGGGTATCTCTATGGTCTGACCGGAGGTGTTGGCCATCAGGCCGCGCATACCGGCCAGCTGACGGATCTGCGCCATGCTGCCTCGGGCACCGGAGTCGGCCATCATGAAGATGGGGTTGAACTCGTCAAGGTTCTCCTGCAGGGCGCTGGTAACGTCGTTGGTGGTCTTCTCCCACTCGCTGACGACGAGGCGGTAACGCTCGTCATCGGTGATGAAGCCGCGGCGGAACTGGTTCTCTATGCGCACGACCTTCTGCTCGGTCTCGGATATGAGGCGGTTCTTGGCCTCGGGCACCGTCATGTCCGCGATGGAGATGGTGATGCCGCTGCGGGTGGAGTAGCGGTAACCCTGATTCTTTATGGCGTCGACGACCTCGGTGGAGGTGGCGAAGCCGTGCTTGTCTATGCAGCGGTCGATGATGGCGCCCAGCTGCTTGTTGCCCACCTTGAAGGCTATCTCAAGGTCGAACTCGTGCTCGGGGTCGGTGCGGTCAACGTAGCCCAGGTCCTGAGGGATGGGCGTGTTGAAAATGATGCGGCCCACGGTAGCGTCGACGTTCTTGTACTTCTTGACACCGTCGACCTCTTTGCTCATGCGCACCACGATGGGAGCATGGATGCCGATGACGCCCTTTTCGTAGGCCATGAGGGCCTCTTCGGGGCTTGAGAAGTACTTGGTGGAGCCGTAAACGGGAGGATTCTTCCCCTCCTTCTTCGCGGCCTTCTCCGCGGCTACGAACTCGTCGGCGTCGATGATCTCGCCCGCCTTGAGGCCGGTGTCGCCGGCGTCAATGACTCTGACCGTCTCGGCGCCCTTCTCGGCCTTGCCGATGCGCACGTAGGTCAGATAATAGGAGCCCAGCACCATGTCCTGGGTGGGAACGGTGACGGGGCGGCCGTCACGGGGATGCAGCAGGTTGTTGGCGGAGAGCATGAGTATCCTCGCCTCGGCCTGAGCCTCCGCGGAAAGCGGCACGTGGATGGCCATCTGGTCGCCGTCAAAGTCTGCGTTGTAAGCGGTGCAGACCAGCGGGTGCAGACGAAGGGCGCGTCCCTCAACGAGTATGGGCTCGAAGGCCTGGATACCCAGGCGGTGGAGCGTGGGGGCGCGGTTGAGAAGCACGGGGTGCTCCTTGATCACCACTTCGAGGGCGTCCCACACCTCGGTGCGGCCTCTGTCCACCATTTTCTTGGCGGATTTGATGTTGTTGGCGATGCCGTCCTCCACCAGCTTCTTCATGACGAAGGGGCGGAACAGCTCAATGGCCATCTCCTTGGGCACGCCGCACTGATAAAGCTTCAGGTCGGGACCCACGACGATGACGGAACGGCCGGAGTAGTCGACGCGCTTGCCCAGCAGGTTCTGACGGAAACGGCCCTGCTTGCCCTTGAGCATATCGGAGAGGCTCTTGAGGGCTCTGGAGTTGGCGCCGGTGACGGCTCTGCCCC
>JAEETR010000186.1 GCA_016286595.1 Oscillospiraceae bacterium
ATGGAGCACCCCTACTACGCCTCATTCGGCTATCAGGTGACCAATTTCTTTGCCCCCTCTCACCGCTACGGCACGCCGGAGGAGCTGAAATATCTTATAAACCGCGCCCACGAGGAGGGCATCGCAGTGCTGCTGGATGTCGTCCACAGTCACGCCTGCCCCAACGTCGGCGACGGTCTCAACCAGCTCGACGGCACAGATAATCAGTTCTTCCTTGAGGGAGAACGGGGCTGGCACCCGGCCTGGAAGACACGTGTGTTCGACTACGCAAAGAATGAAGTGCTCCACTTCCTGCTCAGCAATCTGAAATACTGGCAGGAGGAGTTCCACTTCGACGGTTTCCGCTTCGACGGCGTAACGAGTATGCTGTATGAAAACCACGGCTACTGCGGCTTTGAAAGCTACAACTCCTATTTTTCCTTGAACACCAACGTGGACGGCCGCGTTTATCTAATGCTTGCAAATGAGCTAATACACAGCGTGAACGAAAAGGCCGTTACGGTCGCCGAGGATGTGAGCGGATTCCCCGGCCTGTGCCTGCCGCTTGATTACGGCGGCGTGGGCTTCGATTACCGCCTCAGCATGGGCGTGCCTGACGAATGGATCAAGCTTGTCAAGGATCAGCGCCAGGAGGACTGGGACATGCACGGTCTCTGGTACGCGCTGACCACCGGCAGGCCAGGCGAAAAGACCATCGGCTACTGTGAATCCCACGACCAGGCTCTGGTGGGCGATCAGACGCTCATTTTCCGTATGGCGGGCGCGGAGATCTACACCGGCATGAAAAAGGAGTACCACAGTCCCTCCATGGACAGAGCCATAGATATGCATAAGGTCATACGTTTTCTGACCTGCTCTCTTGCGGGGGACGGCTATCTGAATTTCATCGGCAACGAATTCGGCCACCCCGAGTGGGTGGACTTTCCCAGAGAGGGCAACAACTGGAGCTACCATTACGCCCGGAGGCAGTGGTCGCTGGTCAACAACAACGACATGAAATTCGACTGGCTGGCAGCCTTTGACCGCGCCATGATCTCTCTGATAAACACCAACCGTATCCTCCGCAGCGGCCCGGCGGAGAGCATCTGGATTGACAACGAGCGAAAGCTGCTGCTTTTCGCCCGGGGCGGGCTGCTCTTCGCATTCAACCTCCACCCCACCTGGTCGCAGGAAAGCGTTTTCATCAGCACCCGGCTTACGGGCCCCGGAGACTATCAGGTGACGCTCTCCACTGACCACTGGCCCTGGGGCGGCCAGGACAGAGTAGACATGGAACAAGTGTACCGGAGCGACGACACCGAATATGGCAGCGGCATAAAGCTGTATCTCCCCTGCCGCACCGGCGTAGCGCTGAAAAAGGTTAAAAAGTGACGGCAATGTTGAGGCTTATAAAACAAGGGAGAACGGGTCAGTCCGTTCTCCCTTGTTTATTTTGTATCAAGGCGTTTTAATTATTTGAAATACCTCTTGAGAAGTCCCTCAAGAGCTTTGCCGTGACGGGCCTCGTCACGGGCCATCTCATGGACGGTGTCGTGGATGGCGTCAAGGTTGTTCTTCTTGGCGCAGGCGGCCAGATCGAACTTGCCCTGGGTGGCGCCGTACTCGCAGTCCACGCGCCAGGCAAGGTTCGCCTTTGTGTCGGCCTTCATGTTGGGCTCGATCTCCTCGCCGAGAAGCTCAGCAAACTTGGCTGCGTGCTCGGCCTCCTCGTAGGCGGCCTTCTCCCAGTAGAGGCCCACTTCGGGGTAGCCCTCACGGTGGGCAATGCGGGCCATGCAGAGATACATGCCCACCTCGCTGCACTCACCGCTGAAGTTGGCCTTGAGCTGCTCGAGGATATACGCCTTGTCGGCGTCGGATACGTCCGGATTGTTCTTGACAGTCTTGGCGTAGATGCCGTACTCATGCTCGGCGGCCAGCTTCATCTCGCCCTCCTGGAGCTTGAACTTCTCGCCGGAGACGTGGCAGACAGGGCACTCCGCCGGAGGATTCTCGCCCTCGTATATGTAACCGCATACGGGGCAGACCCACTTTTTCATAGTAATTACCTCCTGTAATTTATTATCCTCAGCGGGACGAATACGACTTTCCTTCCTGTGGCCTGTCCGTCCCGCTGAAAAAACTACTCACTTTGTTATTATTATTATATCTGATTTTTGTTTTTTGTCAATCCGTCACGCCGACGGCGCGGCGGGAGTATTCCCGGTGGGCTTTTTCTCCGGCTTGGGCGGGTCGATTATGACCTCCTTGAGCCCCGTGGCCAGGCCGGCCAGGCTCTGGATCTCCGAGGGGATTATTATCTTCGTGGCCCTGCCGTTGGCGGCGGCGGTGAAGGCCTCCAGGGATTTGAGCTTGATGACCTCCTCGGACGGCATGGCGTCGTTTATGAGGCGTATGCCCTCGGCTGTTGCCCGCTGCACCGACAGGATAGCCTGGGCCTCGCCCTCGGCCTCCAGTATCTGCTGCTGCTTTTTGGCGTCGGCCCTTAATATGGCGGACTCCTTTTCGCCCTCGGCTATGAGGATGGCGGACTTCTTTTCGCCCTCGGCCCGGAGGATCGCCTCGCGGCGCTCACGCTCGGCCTTCATCTGCTTTTCCATGGCGGACTGGATCTCCCGCGGGGGCAGGATGTTCTTAAGCTCCACACGGTTTATCTTGATGCCCCAGGGGTCGGTGGCCTCGTCCAGGATGGAGCGCATCTTGGAGTTTATGACGTCACGGCTGGTAAGAGTCTGGTCAAGCTCCAGATCGCCGATGATGTTTCGCAGTGTGGTGGCGGAGAGATTCTCAATAGCTGTCATGGGCCTTTCAACGCCGTAGGTGAAGAGCCGGGGGTCGGTAATCTGGAAATAGACCACCGTGTCTATCTGCATGGTGACGTTGTCCTTGGTGATGACGGGCTGGGGCGGGAAATCCGCCACCTGCTCCTTCAAGAGGACGTTGTTGGCCACCCGCTCGAAAAGCGGAATCTTGAAATGCAGGCCCACGCCCCAGGTGGTGCTGTAAGCTCCCAGACGCTCGATGACGAAGGCTCTGGCCTG
>JAEETR010000187.1 GCA_016286595.1 Oscillospiraceae bacterium
CGTTCTGGCTCACCTTCTCCATGGCCTCGGCGATCAGCTTGCCGATGAAGGGGTCGCCGGAGGAGATGGTGCCGACACGGGCGAGGTCCTTGATGCCGGAGACGGGCGGTGCGGAGGCCTTGATCTCCTCCACGGCAGCGGCGGCGACGTTGGCGATGCCCCGGCGCAGCACCATGGGATTGGCGCCGGCAGCCAGATTTTTCAGGCCTTCCCGGACGATGGCCTGGACCAGCACCGTAGCGGTGGTGGTGCCGTCGCCGGCCACGTCGTTGGTCTTGGTGGCGACTTCGCGGATGAGCTGGGCACCCATGTTCTCCGCGCCATCCTCCAGCTCGATCTCCTTGGCGATGGTCACGCCGTCGTTAGTGACCAGGGGAGTGCTGTATTTCTTGTCCAGAACCACATTGCGGCCCTTGGGTCCCAGAGTGATCTTCACGGTATCCGCCAGCTTGTCCACGCCGGCCAGCAGGGCCTGACGGGCCTCGGCGCCGTAAATCAGTTTCTTAGCCATAATTCTTCGTCCTCCTGTTTAGTCTTCCACGATCGCCAGAATGTCGGCCTGACGCACGATGGTATACTCCTCGCCGTCCACCTTCACCTTGGTGCCGGTAAATTTGCCCGCGATGACCTTGTCGCCGGCTTTGACTTCCATTTTTACTTCCTTGCCGTCCACCAGCCCGCCGGGGCCGACAACGATCACCTCGTAGATCTCAGGCTTCTCCTGGGAAGCGGCGGTGAGGATAATGCCGCCCTTGGTCTTCTCTTCCGCTGCGGTCTGCTTGATGACCACGCGATCTGCCAACGGTTTGAGTGTCATGATGCTGAGTGCCTCCTATATCAGTTTTTAAATTTTCTAGAAATTAGCACTCAAAACGGGTGAGTGCCAACCTGGGTATAAGATAGCATACCCTGCCGCTGATTGCAAGGGGTTTTTGTTCTTTTTTTCAAAATTCATAAAATATTAACGGAAGGGCGTTCCATCACCCCGTCCCCGGAGATGAAGAGCGGACTGATTTGACATCGGAGGGCGGAGCGCGTAGTATGTAATAGCGTGTAATTGTATCCATCTTGGGCGGGAGGCACGGACATGGCGGAGAAGATCGGCGTATTCGACAGCGGCATCGGCGGGCTCACCGTGATGAAAGCGCTGAGGGAGGCGTTCCCGGGGCTGGACATGGTATACCTGGGGGATCTGGCCCGGGTGCCCTACGGCGGACGCTCTGCGGAGACCATCACCCGATACGCCCTCTCCGACGCGGATTTCCTCATGCGCGGCGGTGTCAGCGCCGTCATCGCCGCCTGCAACACCGTGAGCGCCATCGCCCTGGAGGAGCTCAGGCGGCGGCTGGCCGTACCGGTGTACGGGGTGCTGGAGTGCGCCGCGGAGCAGGCGGCCGCAGCCACCCGGAGCGGCACGGTGGGGGTGATCGGCACCCGGGCCACCATCGCCAGCGGCGCCTATGAACGGGCGCTTCTGGCAAAGGGGGGCGCTCTGCGGGTCCTCACCAACGCCTGCCCTCTGCTGGTGCCCCTGGTGGAAAACGGCATCGCCCCGGACGACCCGGTGGCGGAGACCATCTGCGAGCGCTATCTCCGGCCCTTCCGGGGACAGGGGATGGATGTGCTCATCCTGGGCTGCACCCACTACCCCGTTTACCGGACGGTGCTGCAGCGGCTGCTGCCGGGGGTGCGGCTCATCAACAGCGGCGAGGCTCTGGCAGAGCAGCTGCGGCCTCTCTACGGCCGCTATGCCGCCGGGAGCGGGCATGTGGACTACTACGTCACGGAGCGCAGCGTGGCCTTTGACGAGATCGTCCGGATCATGGACGACAGCGTGGACGCAGCCGCCATCCATGTGGACAACAGCTTTCTCTGATCCGAAGCGCGCGGGAGGCGAAGGCCTCCCGCTTTTTTATTCCGCCGGCGCGTCGGAGTCGTCCTGCCCCCTCAGGCGCCTGGCAAGCTCGGCGTAGCGACGGACCGTGGCGGGGTCGTCGGACTCCACCACCACCGCGTTCCGCTCCGGGCTGGGAGCGATGCGCAGTCCCCCGGGGGCGTC
>JAEETR010000188.1 GCA_016286595.1 Oscillospiraceae bacterium
CGTGACCCGAACTGGCTTCAGCGACGACAGCGACATCCCCGTATGGGCCAGAGATTATGTGGCCACTGCGCTTATGAACGACTTCATATCCGGCTGCGCGGGCGACGACGGCAGGTTCCGCTTCATGCCCGCCCGGGCGGTGACCCGGGCGGAGGCGGACGTCATAGTCAGCAATAGCCTGGGGATAACGGACGTGCGGACCGCCAGCCGTGACGACGAGGCCTGTCCCGTCTGGGCAAGCCAGGCGGCGATGAACCTTTCCTCCTGCCGCATACCCGTCAGTACGGGCGGCGACTACGGCGCCGTGCTCTCCCGTTCCGAAGCCGCGCAGATGCTTCTGGCCGCCGCGGCGCTCATGGAAGGAAAATAATGCCACACAAACGTAAAACCGGCGCAGTCAGATGACTGCGCCGGTTTCTTCTTCTTTCAGCCGGGGATCACTCCTCGATCTTGTCCTTGATCTCCTCAACGACCTCTTCAACGGTCTCGGCGGCGTTCTCGGCGGCCTCTTCCACGGCCTGGGCGGCGGTTTCAGCCGCTTCCTGGACCTCCTCGACGATCTCCACCTCTTCCTCGTTCTCCTCGCCCAGGGCGTCGATCTCGGCCTGCTTGGCGGAGATGGCCTCGAAGGAGGCGGCTATCCTGCCGGCTATTTCGGCCAGAGTCTCATCCTCGGGGGTGGGGCACTTTGCGTAGTACTCCTTGCCCAGCTCGGCGAAGTTCTTTCTCAGGGACTCTCTCTCGGCGGCGATCTCCGCGTTGAGCTTGGCCTTTCTGGCCAGGGTCTTGGCACCGTCGGCGGCGGACTTGGCGGCCACAACGGATTTGTCGGCCAGCGCGCCGGCCTTCTCAAGGATCTTCTGCTTGATATCATCGAACTTTGACATACTTTTTACTCCTCCTGTTTTTCATCGTTTTTGTTTTCTTCTTCGGTATTTCCGTCCTCGGGGGCATCATCGGGGCCGTCCGTACCGCCGTCCCCGTCGTCGTCGGAGAACCCGACGGCGTCGTCCTCTTCGGACTCATCGTCATCGTAGAAGTTCTCCTCCATCTCCATTTCCTCCTCGGCGGCGTCAGCCACACGGTTGACGTACATCTCCTCGGGTCTGTGGACACGGCTGAGTCTGTTGATTATCAGCACGATAAGCGCCACGAAGCAGGAGAAGAGCGCCACCATCTGGGACACGCGGATGTCGGAACTGCCGATATAAAGGCTGTCACTCCTCAATCCCTCGATTATCATGCGGCCGAAGCCGTACCACGCCACGTACATGGCGAAAATCTGGCCGTCGTACCGGCGGTGTTTTTTGGAGTACCAGTCTAGGAAGATAAAGCCGATAAGATTCCACAGCGACTCGTAAAGGAACGTGGGGTGTACGTAGTTTGTGTAGGTGGAACCGGTGTTGGCGTATGTGGTGCGAAGGCCCATCCTCCAGGGCAGCTCAGTGTAAGTACCGTAGGCCTCGCGGTTTATGAAGTTGGCCCAGCGGCCGATGCACTGACCTATGAGAAGGCCGAGAGCTCCGGTGTCCAGCACCGGTCTTGTGGGCAGCTTCTTCACTTTGCAGTATATGAGCAGCGCGATGACCGCGGCGATGACGGCGCCGTAGATGGCAAGTCCGCCGTTCCAGATCTTATAGACCTCGCTCAGGTCGTCCTTGTACTCTGCCCAGTTGAATACGACGTAGTAGAGTCTCGCGCCGATTATTCCGGCGGGAACGCCGAAGATGATGAGGTCGAGCACGTTGTCCTGGGTCAGGCCGAAGCGCCCGGCATTCTTCAGCACGTACGCCGCCGCCAGCAGGAACGCCACCGCGATAATGATGCCGTACCAGTATATTCTTATGCTGCCGATCTCAATATACTTCTTCGGATTTATGGCGAAATCGCCGAAAATCGGAAACAGTATCTCAACCTTGTCCAAGTAAATCACCTCTGTGCCGAACTGATAAGGGAGACCGCCATAAGCGACGGGTCAAAGTATCTCCCCGCGAAATCCGCCGCGTCCTCCCCCGATACGGAGGATATCACGGAGGGCATTTCAAAGTAATCATATCCCATAAATACGGAATTTGCAACACCATAACAAATATTATCGAAGGAGTTGAAGCCGGAGAGCATCCTGCCGTACACGGCGTTTTTCCAGCGGGCAAAGAAATCCGGGTCCGGTCCGTTGGCCGCAAGGGCTTTTGCCGCCCGGATTATCCGGCCGTTCACCGCCTCGTGATCCCGGCTCTCCCCGCCGAACATCAGATAGGATATCCCGGCGGATATCTCAAAATCATAGGTAAAGGTGTCGTTGATGAGGCCCTCGTTGTAAAGGTCGTCGTAGAGCTTCGAGGACCGGCCGAAAAGCGACCCCAGCGTGAGCATGGCCGTCATCTCGAACTTTGCCGCGCGCCTGCCGGACAGGTTCCCGGCGGTCTTCACGCCGGTGAGATACATGGGGATGCCCACGTCCATCTCCCTGGCGCTGAAGGCCTGAACGGGTTCGGCGGACTCCTCCCTGCCGTAATCCCTTTCCGGGCGGCCCGCCCCCCTTTCGGGAATGATCTCCATGGCGATTTCCGCTATCTTCTCGGGGGGCTGATTGCCCGCCGTCACCAGCACCATGTTGGAGGGGTTGTAGAAAGCCCTGTGGCAGGCGTACAGCACCTCCGGGGTTATCTCGGCAATGGTCTGCTCCGTGCCCAAAATGCTCTCCCGCACGGGATTGCGGCGGAAAAGGCTGCGGAGCATGTCGTAATATATCACGGAGTCCGGGTCGTTCTCGCTCATCAGTATCTCCTGACCGATTATCCCCCGCTCCTTCTCCACGCTTTCCGGTGTGAAATACGCCGTGGAAACGAACTGCAGCAGCGTTTTCAGATTTTCCTCGAAGCCGTCGACGCAGTCGAAATGGTAGGCCGTCATGTCCGCGGAGGTGAAAGCGTTGGCGCCCGCTCCCCGGGATGACAGCGTCGTCAGGGCGTTGCTCCCGTCGGGCATGTCGAACATCTTGTGTTCCAGGAAATGAGCGACGCCCGCAGGGGTGTCTATCCACGTCCCGCCGGAGCGGAACCGTCGGTCGGCGCCGCCGTAATTTGCCGCGAAGAAGGCCATATCCCGGCGGAAACCGGGCTTGGGCACCACCACTATGCGAAGGCCGTTGGGCAGCGTGTCGTAATACGCCTTTTCCCCGATGGCCGGGTATTCCTTAAGTTCCATCTTCCGCCGCCCCCTTCGTAAGCAGATATACCGTATCGAGCTTAATGTCTCCGGCGGCCTTTACCACGTCCTCAAGAGTAACGTCAAGGGCCATGGCTGCCAGATCCTCCGGCAGATAGGTCATGCCGGACACGGTCCTGTCAAGGTACATATCCTCTATGCGCCCCATGCTGTCCATGGCGGACGACAGGGCGGAAACGACTGTGTGCCGGGCACTGTCGAACTCCCAGGGCTCGACGTCGCCGTTCTTCACCGCCTCCAGCTGAGCGAGGATCTCCGCGCCGGCCTCGCCGCACTTTTCCGGATCGATCCCGCTGGACACCACCATCACGCCCTTGTGCCTGTCGATATAGGAGGACGCGTAATAGCACAGTGAAAGTCTCTCCCGCACGTTCAAGAACAGCTTCGACGTGGCGGAGCCGCCGTAGACGGCGTTGAGTATCATCAGCGCGGCGGGTCCGGCCTTCCGGGCGGCCTGCCCCATACGGAAGCCCATTGCAAGATTTGCCTGCGTCACGTCCATCTCCTCCACGGGCTTTCTCACCCGGGAGCCTTTTGGCGTAAACAGGACGTCCGTGGAGCAGCCCTCCAGCTCCGCTGCTCTGGGCAGAGCGGACAGCGCCTCCCGAACGGTGCGTTCCACCTCGGCGGGCTCGGCGCTGCCGCAGTAGAACACCTCCAGCCTCGACCCTGCCAGGAGCTGCCTGTACTGCTTCGTCAGAGTCGCCACGGAGATCTTACCCGCGTCGGCCAGGGTGCCGTTGCGGCTTACGCCGTAGCGCTCGCCACGGCACATTATATCCACGAGCCGGTTGATGGAATAGATCCGCTTGTCGTTTATCTCCGCTCTGATGGCGTCCATCAGGTTTTCCCGCTCCACGGCCACGTAGTCGCCCCGCAGCCTGCCGCCGCTGGTGACCGGGGAGAGAAGCATCTCCCCCATGAGCCGCGCCGTACGGGAGAACACGGACTGCCTTCCCGGCACGAAGGCGTCGTCAAGGAAGCTGGCCAGGAAGCCGACGCACTGCACCTCGCCCTTCCTGCGGACGACGGGCTCTATCCTCGCGCCGTACAGACCGTCCAGCTCCGCCTGGATGCTCAGCGTGTCAGGCAGGCGGGCGGTACCCCGCCGCAGGACGCTGGGCAGCACCGCGTTGAGAGCCACGGTCTTCTTGTCAAGCCTGGTCAGAAGCGTCATGGAGAGGCAGCCGGTCTTGAACTGATAGGCGCTGACGCACGTCAGGTTTACGCCGTGCATTATCTGTGTGTGAATGGCCGTTTTCATCCCACATCCCCCCATTCGCCGGAACTGTATTATTTCTTTTATGATTATACTACATTCCCCGGGGTTTGGCATTAACTAATTGTAAATTTTAGTATCCCATGTCATATCCCGCCGGATCGTAAGGCTTGCCGTCCACCGTGACGGTCCCGTCAGGCGCCGGAGCGGCCTCGACGTGAAGCTCCCGGCTCCCCGCCCGCACCGCAGCGGACCAGGCTCCCCAGCTGTCGGGCACGTTGGGCTCCACGAAAAGCCGTCCGCCGCGGATCTTTATGCCCAGAAGGTGCTCCGTCACGGCCCGCAGATACCACCCGGCCGAGCCGGTGTACCAGGTCCAGCCGCTTCTGCCGCGGTTTTCCGGGTTTGCCGACACGTCCGCGCCAAGAACGAAGCTCTCTGCGCCGTACACGCCGCCGTCCCTGTTCTCAGGGAGAATGGAACGCAGTATCTCCCAGCCCTTTTCCCTTTCGCCGGACTCCAGCAGGGCTATGGCCAGCCATATCGCGCCGTGGTTGTACTGTCCGCCGTTCTCCCGGAAGCCGGGGGCGTA
>JAEETR010000189.1 GCA_016286595.1 Oscillospiraceae bacterium
CTGCCCGTAGCCCCGGTACTCGATGCCGTCGAACATTCTTCCCAGCACCCGGGCGGTGTCGGGAATGGACTCCTTCTTCCCCATCTGGGAGCTGACGGGGTCCAGATACACCGGGTGCATACCCAGGTCCGCCGCCGCCACCTCGAAGGCGCAGCGGGTGCGGGTGGAGGTCTTTTCAAAAAGCAGGGCCACGTTTTTGCCCCTGAAGTCGTCATGGGGTATTCCGGCCTTCTTTTTGGCCTTCAGCTCCGCCGCCAGATCGAGGAGATACTCTATCTCCTCCGGGGTAAAATCCATCAGCTTGAGGAAGTTTCTGCCCTTCAGATCCATAATCTTCTCACTCCCCGCACGCGGCGATTATCACGTCGGCCGCCTTCTGCACCAGCTCCATGGGTATATTCAGCGCCGGCAGCAGGCGCACCTTGTCCTTCGCGGTCAGGCACAGGACGCCGTTTTCCATGCATTTGGCCACCACGTCGGCGGCGGGCTTTACGGTCTTCAGACCCAGCATAAGGCCCATGCCGGTGACGGACTCGATGCCGTCAACGCCGGTGAACCTTTTCTTAAGGTACTCGCCCTTGGCCTTCACCTCAGCCAGAAGGGCGTCGTCAATGCGGCTGAGATTGCTCACCGCCGCCGCGCAGCAAACGGGGTTGCCGCCGAAGGTGGAGCCGTGGTCGCCGTAGCCGAATACGTTCTGCACCTTTTCCGCCAGCATGGTGGCGCCCAGGGGCAGGCCGCCGGCCAGGCCCTTGGCGGTGGATACGATATCGGGCCTGAGGCCGTAGTTCATATAGGCGTAGAGAGCGCCGGTGCGGCCGTTGCCGGTCTGCACCTCGTCGATCACGAGAAGGGCGCCGTTGTCGTGGGCGATCTTCTCCGCGGCGGCGGCGAACTCCGGCTCAAGGGGCAGAACGCCTCCCTCGCCCTGGATGCACTCTATCATCACTGCGGCTATCTTATGGTCGGCAAACGCCTTCTCAAGGCCCGCCGTATCCCCTGCCGCCACGTGGATGAAGCCCGGCGTCAGAGGCCTGAAAAGCTCGTGATAGTGCTCCTGCCCGGTGGCGGACAGGGTGGTGATGGTCCTGCCGTGGAAGGAGTTTTCAAGGGTGATTATGGTGTAATATTCCTCCCCCAGCGTGTCTGCGGCGTACTTGCGGGCGGCCTTGATGGCGCACTCGTTGGCCTCGGCCCCGGAATTGGAGAAGAACACCTTGCTCATGCCGGTCCTTGTGCACAGCTGCTGCGCAAGCCTGACGCAGGGCTCGGTGTAATAGAGATTTGACATGTGCTGCACCTTTGAGGCCTGTTCGGCCACGGCGGCGGCCCAGATATCGTCGGCCACGCCGAAGGAGGTGACGGCAATGCCGCTGCCCATGTCGATATACTCTTTGCCGGTCTCGTCGTAAACGAGACTGCCCTTGCCGGAGACTATCTCCACCGGGAACCGCTTGTAGGTCCCGGCGATATACTTGGAATCAAGTTCTTTTATACTGCTCATTTTCATTCTCCCTTTATCCAGGTGCCGGCGCCCTCGTCGGTGAGAAGCTCCATCAGTATGGAGTGGGGCACCCGGCCGTCCATTATTACAACGTTCTTCACGCCCTCGTTTATGGCCCTAATGCAGCAGTCCACCTTGGGTATCATGCCGCCGGAAACGATGCCCGAGTCGTAAAGGCCCATGGCCTCCTTCAGGGTCACCTCCGCGATGAGGGAGTTGGGGTCGTCCTTATCCCGAAGGATGCCGGCCACGTCGGTCATCATTATGAGCCTCTCGGCGCCCAGCGCCCCGGCGATGCAGGCTGCGGCGGTGTCGCCGTTTATGTTGTAGGCGGCGCCCTGCTCGTCGCACCCGATGGTGGAGATGACGGGGATGTAGCCCTTCTCCAGCAGGTCGGTGACGGGGTTGATGTTTATGCTGGTGACCTCGCCCACGTAGCCCAGGCGCTCATCCTTTATCTTCGCCTCGATGAGTCTGCCGTCCATGCCGGAAAGTCCGATGGCTCTGCCGCCCTTCATCTCCAGCATGTTCACCAGGGTCTTGTTCACCTTTCCGGCCAGCACCCTCTGCACGATGTCCACCGTCTCTTTGTCGGTGACCCGCAGGCCGTCCACGAACTCCGGCTTCTTGCCCAGGCGGGCCATGAGGTCGTTTATCTCCGGGCCGCCGCCGTGGACCAGCACTATCTTCACCCCGATGAGCCACAGAAGGACGATATCCTCCATGACCTGCTGCTTGAGGGACTCGTCTATCATGGCGTTGCCGCCGTATTTGACTACGACTATCTTGCCGGTGTAGCGCTTTATGTAGGGCAGGGCCTGGGTCAGGACCTGAGCCCGCTGGGCGTTTGAAAACTCGTTTGTCATGGTATCATCCTCCGTTATATCAGGTGCGGTAGTCGCCGTTTATCTTCACGTAATCGTAGGTCAGATCGCAGCCCCAGGCGGTGGCGGCGGCGGAGCCCATGTGCATGTCGGACAGGAAAGTGACCTTGTCCTCTCCGAGTATCTCCAGCGCCAGGTCCTCGTCGAAGGTCAGGACCTTGCCCCCCTCGCAGAACTTCACGGAGCCGGCGCTGCCCGTCATGGTGATCTCCACCAGATCCGGGTCGAAATCCACGCCGGCGTAGCCCAGGGCGCACAGGATGCGGCCGCAGTTGGCGTCCTTGCCGTAGACCATGGTCTTTACGAGGCTGGAGGTTATGACGCTCTTTGCAAGGATCTTCGCGTTTTTCACCGTATCGGCGTTTATCACATGGGACTCGATGAGCTTCGTGGCGCCCTCGCCGTCGGAGGCCATCTTTATGGCCAGGGATTTGCAGATATACGTCAGCGCCTCGGCGAAGGCCTCATAACTTTCGTCCTCGGCGGTGATGGGCGCGTTGCCCGCAAGGCCGTTGGCCATCACGATGAGCGTGTCGTTGGTGCTGGTATCGCCGTCCACGCTTATCATGTTGAAGGTGTCCTCAACTATGGCGCCGGTCAGCTTCTGCAGGAGGGATTTTTCTATGGCGCAGTCGGTGGTGATGAAGCCCAGCATGGTGCACATGTTGGGGTGGATCATGCCGGAACCCTTGCTCATGCCCCCCACGGTGACGGTGACGGTGCCGCCGTCCTTCCCGGGAAGCAGTATGCTGCAGGCCAGCTCCTTGTTCACCGTATCGGTGGTCATGATGGCCTTTGACGCGTCGGTGCCCTTCTCAAGGCTGTCGCCCAGAGCGTCCTTCAAAAGGGCCACGCCCGCCTCTATCCTGTCCATGGGTATCTGCATGCCGATGACGCCGGTGGACCCCACCAGGACGGAGGAGGCCGGGATGCCCAGGCACTTCCCCGCCGCCTCGGCCGTCTTCTCGCAGATGTCCATGCCCTCCCTGCCGGTGCCGGCGTTGGCTATGCCGGAGTTTATCACCACGGCCTGGACGGGCTTGCCGGAATATACGGCGTTTCTGTCCCATATCACCGGAGCGGCCTTCACCACGTTGGAGGTGAAGGTCCCGGCGGCCACGCAGGGAGCCGAGGAGAACACCATGGCCATATCGGTGCGGTTCTTGTACTTTATCCCCGCCATGCAGGACGCGGCGGAGAAGCCTTTCGCGGCGGTGACGCCGCCGGGTATCTTTTCTATCATTTCACTCACCTATAAACTGCGTAATATTTTTTTCGTTGAGAACGAACTCGTAGTAGTTCACGTCGGAGCGGGTCCAGCCGATGCCCTTCCAGAAGGCGTTGCCCACGTCGTTGGTCTTGAAGGCGATGAGCGTGACCTTGTTTATGCCCAGCTGCCCCAGCTCGTACATGCACCGCACCACCATTCTGGTGCCGATGCCCTGACGGCGGTACTCCTCCGCCACGCACACGTGGTAGAGGGCTCCCTGCCGCCCGTCGGAGCCGCACAGGATCGATCCCACTATCTTCCCGTCCGCCTTGGCCACCACCGAGGTGGTGGGGTTTCTTTTTATGAACCGCTCCACGTCCTCCCTGGAGTCGTCCAGCGCCCGGATGCCGAAGCCCCGGATGGTCATCCACAATGCCCGTACGCCGTCGTAGTCCTCCACGGTCATGGGCACTATCTGTACTTCCTCCGTCATCTCACACCGCCAGCCCAGTCTTCTCGTCGATGCCGAAGACGATGTTCATATTCTGTATGGCGGCGCCGGAGGCGCCCTTGCCAAGATTGTCGAACCGGGAGATGAGCAGCAGCCGCTCATCGTTGCCTGTCACGGTTATCTCCATGTCGTCCCGGCCCTCGTAAGCCCCGGCGGAGAGGAAGCCCGCCTCGTCGGCGGCGTCGCTGAAGCGGACGAGGCCGGACTTGTAATAATCCTTGTATATCGCGGTTATCTCCGCGGCGTCGGCGCCGAACAGGGGCACCATGACCTCCATGCCGGCATAGAAGGGGGCCACCACCGGGCAGAATACCGGCTTCGTCTCAAGGGAGCAGACGGCGGCCATCTCGGGCAGATGCTTGTGGGACTGGGTCAGGCCGTAGAGCCTGGGGGCGTCCAGCAGTCTGTCCCTGCCCTGGGCCTCGTACTGGGCGATCATGCTCTTGCCGCCGCCGGAATATCCCGTCAGGGAGAAGCAGGACAGCTCCTGCGTCTTTTTTATCACGCCCGCCTCCACCAGCGGGGCCACGAGAGCGATGAAGCCGCTGGCGTGGCAGCCGGGGTTGGCTATGCGCTTTGAATTTTTGATTCTGTCCCGCAGACCGTTCACCTCGGCGAAGCCGTAGGTCCAGGCGGGGTCGGTGCGGTGGGCGGTGGAGGTGTCGATGATGACGGTGTCGGGCTTTACCGCCATGTCCGCGGCCTCGACGGCGGCGGCGTCCGGCAGACAAAGGAACACCACGTCCGCGCTGTTGATGGCGTCCGCTCTGGCGGCCGGGTCCTTGCGCACCTCCTCGGACAGTTTTATAAGCTCTATATCGTTACGCTCGCTCAGGCGCTGCACTATGCGCAGGCCGGTGGTGCCGGAGCTTCCGTCAATAAACACTTTTTTCATAGCCTTGACGTCCTTTCTTTGTGCCAGTTGCCTAAAAACAGGGCCGAAAATGCAGTGATAGCGTATAATTATACGGTGATTATATACTGGTCCCCGGCTCTTGTCAATATTTTTATAAAATACATTACGGTAAATTTATGTTTTATTCAAATAATGTGGATATTATCCATCCGCGGCGGCAGCGATAACGATTGACAGAGTCCGGCCCTTTGGGCTACAATTCCGAAGGACGGGGAGGTGACGGCCGTGGATATCGACGACGTGAGGATAGTGGCCTTCGACGTGGAGACCCCCAACTCCGCCAATGACAGCATCTGCTCCATCGGCATCACCGTGACCGAGGGGGGCGAGGTGACTGACGAGCGGTACTACCTCGTGAACCCCATGGCCCGCTTCGACTATGAGAACGTCTCCATCCACGGCATAACGCCTGACATGGTGGAGGACGCCGTGACGTTCCCCGACCTGTGGCGGGAGATCGAGCCGATAATGCGCTCCGGTATCCTGGCGGCCCACAACGCCCGGTTCGACATGGGCGTTCTGGCCGGATGTCTGCGGCGCGCCCGGCTGAAGGCCGACCCGGCGCTGTACGTCTGCTCCCTGGTGATGGCGCGCCAGTGCGTGAAGGGACTCCCCCGCTACTCACTGGACAGCCTCTGCCGGTATTACGGCATTGCTCTGGACCACCACAATGCCTGCTCCGACGCCAGGGCCTGCTCCCGGCTCGTGAACATCTTCGCCCGCATGCAGGGCCTGAAAAGCTTCGTGCGGAGCTACGATTTCCGCGGCAACGGCGGCAGGGGCAGGACGCTTTAGTTTACATAATTCCGGCTTCGGGCCGATATGAGGTGATAATATGATAGTACAGTCAAGATGCGGATATCTCTGCGAGCCCTGTGAATTCAAGGCCAACGGCAAGTGCAGGGGATGTCTTGAGATGAAGGAGCCCTTCTGGGGCGAGCCCTGCGCGGTGAAGAGCTGCTGCGAGCAGAGCGGCCTTCTCTACTGCGGCGAGTGTGATTTCTTCCCGGACTGCAATCTGCTGCAGGCCCACGCCTTCGACAAGGATTACGGCGACTGGGGCAAGGGCATAGAGCAGTGCAAGGTCTGGAAGGCCATGCTGGGCAAATGAAATCCGTTTTCACCCGTGAGGTAATATAGATTTTGGAAAACAAGCAGAACACCCTCTGGACGAGGGATTTCACCATAATCACGCTGGGCAGCGTGGTGTCCATGCTGGGCAACGCGCTCTCAGGCTTTGCGATGAGTCTTCTGGTGCTGGATTACACCGGCTCATCCCTTTTCTACGCCATATACATCGCGGTGTTTACCCTGCCCCAGATAATAATGCCCATCTTCTCCGGGGCGATACTCGACCGGTTCTCCCGGCGGCGGACCATCTACACGCTGGATTTCATATCCGCGGGGCTCTACGCCCTGGCGGCGCTGCTGCTGGGCAGGGGCTGGTTCAGCTTCGCCGGATTTGCCGTGGGCTGCTTCCTGCTGGGGTCCATACAGAGCATATACATGGTGGCCTACCAGAGCTTCTATCCCCTTCTCATCACTCCCGGCAACTATCAGAAGGCCTATTCGATGTCAAGCCTGCTGGAGACCATGACCGCGCTGATGGTACCCGTATCCGCCTTCGTGTACAACACTCTGGGCATCGCGCCGCTGATGGTGATAAACTCCGTCAGCTTCCTGATGGCCGCCGTGATGGAGACGCAGATCAGGACCCGGGAGGAGTACATCGACACCCAGAAGGAGACGGCCGAAGAGGGCGCCTCCACCGGGCGGCAGATGTTCACCGACATAAAGGAGGGCTTCCGTTACCTGATGGGCGAGAAGGGCCTTCTGGCCGTTGCTCTGTACTTCACCTTCTCCGCCTTTGCCGGGGGAGCCTCCGCCGTCATAACCCTTCCCTTCTTCAAGGCCAACTTCCCCAACGGGGAGTACACCTATATGATGGTGTGGGGCATGGCCATCGCCGGGCGGGCCATAGGCAGCGCGGTGCACTACAGGTTCAATCTCCCAGTACGGTACAAATACTACATCGCCCTGGGGGTATATATCCTCACCAGCGTCATCGAGGGCACCTATCTGTACCTAACGGTGCCGGTGATGATGTGCATGTGCTTCTGCACGGGACTCATGGGCATAACCAGCTACACCATCCGCATATCCGCCACCCAGAGTTACGTGCCCGACGAGAAGAAAGGCCGCTTCAACGGCGCCTTCAACACGCTCAACACCGTGGGCAGCTTCTCCGGCGAGCTGGTCGCCGGGGCCCTTACGACGGTGATGGCGACGAGGGCGGTGCTGTCCCTTGTCATGGGACTGTGCGCTGCGGCGGCCATAGTGTTCATCGGCGGTTGGGGGCGGTACGTCAAGCCCATATACAACACGCAGAAGTGACCGTTCCGGCCGCATACGGCCATGACCCGCGCCGACGCCCGTTCAAAACCGCCGCGGGCCTGCGGATTCATCTGCTCCGGACCGGCAGATAGCAAACATATAGCAGATAATTTTTAGTTGACGGGTCCAACTAACCGTTTTATAATGGGGACGGAGAGATATCTCCGTCCCCGTTCGTATATTCTGACATTTTAAGGAGGAGAAAAAATGTCTGCTGACAGAATGAGACCCATCAACGGCAAATCCGCCGCCAAGCGCATACTCTGGGGTCCTCCCCAGAACCACATAAGCTGGGCGTATATGAAGGAGCTGCGGGAGAACCATCCCTGCACCGTGTACGAGGAGGACCCGTATATCGAGGTCTATCAGTTCCGGGACAATCTGTACGGCCTTTTCCACCAGAACTGCGACGGCATGGGCGACGTGTGGATGTGGCTTACCGTGGGTCCCGAGAAATGCCTTCTCGTGGACAACGGCTACGGTCTGGGAGACCTTAAGGCCCTGGTGGACCGTATCACCGGCGGCAAGGAGATAATCCCCGTGGTGACCCACGACCACTTTGACCACGCCTTCGGCTCCTGCCGGTTCGGCCGCGTCTTCTGCCACGAGAAGCTGGTGCCCCAGATCCAGGCCCAGAACGAGCATATGTGGGACTACCTCTTCGACGACAACGGCAACAACATCTGGCTGCAGTTCGACAGAAAGGATCTGCCCGAGTTCAAGCCCTTCGACATAATCGGCGTGCCCGACGGCTATACCTGGGACCTGGGAGGCGGCTATGAGATAGAGCTCATCAACTCCAACGGCCACGGCGGTCCCGGCGCCGCCATGTATCTGGACAAGCACAGCAAGATACTCTTCTCCGGCGACAACATCTGCTCCGACGTGTCCGGCTGCGGCACCGTGAGCTATCCTCTCGAGCAGTGCTCTCTGTGGGCCTACCGGGAGTGCGTGAAGCGGCTCATCGCCCGCATCGACGAGATAGACTGGCTCTTCCCGGAGCACTTCATAGTCAATCTTGAGTCCTGCCTGCTGTACGATATACTCGAGGCGCTGGACACGGTGCTGGCCGACCCGAAAAACAACTACGACTATATGGAAAACCGTCAGTCCGGCAACGGCGGTCCTCCCCGGGTGACCTACTACAAGTACATCAAGGGCTTCTCCACCATGTCCTACGGCATTACCGACGGACCGGAGCCCCCGGTGATGATCTCCGCCACGAGACACCTGAAGAAGTAAGAAAACGTTTCAAAAAAAGGTGCGCCGCATCGATACGGCGCGCCTTTTTTTCTTGTAATCGTGCGGGAAAAACGGTATAATCTGCGTGAAAGACATCCTGCACTGGAGGCGGTAACGTGGGTAAAAAAGCGGTGATAACCGGCGCGTCCGGCGGCATAGGCGCCGCCGTGGCCCGGGCGCTGGCCCGGGACGGGTTCGACGTGGTCATAGGCTATAACTCCTCACGGCAGGCCGCCGAAGCGCTGGCGGCGCAGACTGGCGGCAGGGCCGTCCGGGCCGACGTGACCGACAGCGCCGCCGTGGACGCCCTCATCAAGGAGGCGGGCGGCGCCGACGTGCTGGTGTGCTGCGCCGGGGTATCCCTTACGAAGCAGCTTCAGGATACCGCCGACGAGGACTGGCACCGCGTGATGGACGTGAACGCCGCCGGGGTGTTCTACGCCTGCCGGGCCGCCGCGCCGTATATGATAGGGCGGAAGTACGGCAGGATCATAATTATATCCTCCATGTGGGGCGTGGCCGGGGCTTCCTGCGAGTCGGTTTACAGCGCGTCGAAGGGCGCCCTCATCGCCTTTACGAAGTCCCTTGCAAAGGAGCTGGGTCCCTCGGGCATAACGGTGAACTGCGTGGCTCCCGGCGTCATCGACACGCCCATGAACGCCGTATACGGGCCGGAGACCATGGCCGCTCTGGCGGCGGAAACGCCCGTGGGGCGCATCGGAACGCCGGAGGACGCGGCGGAGGCCGTCGCCTTTCTGGCGTCCGACAGAGCCGGTTTTGTCACCGGTCAGGTGCTGGGCGTGGACGGCGGGTTCATTCTATGAATAAACCCGGTGAATAAAACAGCGAATTATGGCTCGGATACCATCGCTTTTCGTTGACAAGAAGCGATATCTTTGTTATATTCTATAGTGTTGCATAGCCTTTATTTCAGTTTATATAATTAGTTCACAAAGGAGCATTGGTCATGAATACCGTTAAAGTGAAAGTAAACGGGATACTCGTGGAGGTCCCCCAGGGCAGCACCGTTCTGGACGCCGCCACCGCCGCGGGAGTACGTATCCCCACCCTGTGTTACCTCAAGGACATAAACGCCATCGGCGCGTGCCGCATGTGCCTGTGCGAGGTCAAGGGCGCCAGGGGCCTCGTCACCAGCTGCGTATATCCTGTTGCCGAGAACCGTGACGGCACTCCCATGGAGGTCTTCACCAACACCCCCAGACTCAGAGCCGCCAGAAAGCAGACTCTTGAGCTCCTCCTTTCAAATCACAGAACGGACTGCCTGAGCTGCGTGCGCTCCACCGACTGCGAGCTGCAGGCCCTGTGCCAGGAGTACGGCGTTGACATGCACCGCTTCGGCAATGACCGCAAGGAGCCGGAAATCGACGATTCCGCCATCCATCTGATAAGAGACAACTCCAAGTGCATCCTGTGCCGCCGCTGCGTGGCGGTGTGCAAGAACCTGCAGTACACCGGCGTCATCGGCCCCAACGAGCGCGGCTATGACACCCATATCGGCAGCCCCTTCGACGTGCCTCTGGCCGCCACCGCCTGCATCCACTGCGGACAGTGCATCGCCGTGTGCCCCACCGGCGCCCTCACCGAGAGAGACGACACCCAGAAGGTCTGGGACGCTCTCAACGACCCCGGCAAGCACGTCGTCGTGGCCCCCGCCCCCTCCGTCAGAGCTCAGCTGGGCGAGGAGTTCGGCATGCCCATCGGCACCAACGTGGAGGGCAAGCTCATCGCCGCCCTGCGCCGCCTGGGCTTCGACAAGGTCTTTGACGTTGACAACGCCGCCGACCTTACCATCATGGAGGAGGGCACCGAGCTCATCCACCGCCTCAAGAACGGCGGCAAGCTGCCCATGATCACCTCCTGCTCCCCCGGCTGGGTCAAGTTCTGCGAGACCTACTACCCCGAGTTCGTGGACAATCTGTCCACCTGCAAGAGCCCCCAGGGTATGTACGGCGCCATGGTCAAGACCTATTACGCCCAGAAGATGGGCATCGACCCCAAGGATATCTGCTGCGTTTCCATCATGCCCTGCACCGCCAAGAAGTTCGAGGTGGCCCGTCCCGAGCTGGGCCGCGACGGCTATCAGGACGTGGACGTTTCCCTCACCACCCGTGAGCTGGCCCGCATGATCCGCCTGGCCGGCATAGACTTCAACGCCCTGCCCGACGAGCAGTGCGATCCCTTCCTGGGCATGGCCTCCGGCGCCGGCCACATCTTCGGCGCCACCGGCGGCGTCATGGAAGCCGCCCTGCGCAGCGTTTACGAGATAGTCACCGGCAAGGTGCTCACCAAGCCCGAGTTCCATGAGGTCCGCGGCGTCGAGGCCATCAAGGAGGCCGAGTACGATCTGGACGGCATCAAGGTCAAGGTGGCTGTCACCTCCGGCCTTTCCAACGCCGCCAAGCTTCTCGACATGGTCAAGTCCGGCGAGAAGGACTACACCTTCATCGAGGTCATGGCCTGCCCCGGCGGCTGCGTCAACGGCGGCGGTCAGCCCCATCAGCCCGGCTACATCCGCAACACTCACGACCTGCGGGCCGAGAGAGCCAAGGCCCTCTACAATGAGGATGCCGGCATGACCCTGCGCAAGAGCCACGAGAACCCCGAGATCAAGGAGCTGTACGACACCTTCCTCAAGGAGCCCGGCGGACATCTGTCCCACGAGCTGCTGCACACCAACTACACCAAGAGGACCGTGTATCCCAAAATCCCCAAGGCATAATAAAACAAGAACGCGCCCGGTGCATCGCACCGGGCGCTTTTTTTATTCTTCGGAAATTCAGTTCAGGTCGAGGTTGGAGAAATATATCCTCTTCCCCGTCCGGGCGCTCTCGTGGGCGGCCTCGAGGATGGTCAGGACCATCACGCTCTCCTCGGGAGGCGCGGCCTGGGGCGCGCCGTTGACGATGGCGTCGTAGGCGTTGTCGTAGAAGTTATTGTAGTCGCCGCGGACGGTGGGGATCAGCTGACGCTTCACGTCGCCGCCGTTCCACAGCAGCAGGGAGCCGTAATTTTCCGGGGCGTCCTCACCGAAGCCGGGATCGGTGGGCTTTGCGCCGGCGGAGCGCAGGGCGTTCTCCTGGGGGTCCATACCGAACTTGACGAAGGAGCCGGCGGTGCCGTGTATCTCGAAGCGGGGCCCCCGCTCCAGCACGCCCCGGCTGGAGGAGATGGTGTATTTCCTGTCGCCGTAGTAAAGGATGATGGTGAAGGTGTCGTCGGTAACGCCGCCCTCCATAAGGGTGCGCTTGTCGGCGTAGAGTGAGTCGGGCATGCCGAACAGCCCCACCGCCTGGTCGGACATATGCACGCCCAGGTCGTAGATGGCGCCGGTGAACAGGTCGCTGCTCTTCCAGGGATGGACGCGGCGGGGACCGGGGAAGAAGCTCTCCCACCGCTCGTACACGTCGTGGACCTGCCCCAGGCAGCCCTCACTCAGCAGGTTTTTCACGGTGAGATAGTCGCCGTCAAAGCGTCTGTTCTGATAGGCGCTGAGGTAGAGTCCCTTCTCCCGGGCCTTGCGCATGAGCAGCCGGGCCTCGTCGGCCGTCTGTGCCATGGGCTTTTCGATGAGCACGTGCTTGCCCGCCTCCAGAGCCTTCATGGCCAGAGGGAAGTGCATGTCGTTGGGCAGCGCCAGCACGACGAGGTCTATCTCGTCCGAGAGCAGCTCGTCAAAGCTGCGGACGATCTCCACGTAGGGATATTTCTCCTTTGACAGGGATTTTGTGCGCTCGTAGACCTTTTTCAGGTTGAAATTGGGGTTCGCGTCGATAAACGGCGCGTGAAAAACCTGACCGGACAGGCCGAAGCCCGCAAGACCGACGTTCAGCATTGCAGATCCTCCTTTTCGGATAGTTGATGCTTTAATTATAATATCTCCCGGAGCATCTTGTCCACAAAAATAAGAAAAAGCACGGTGCGGCGCACCGGGCTTTTATCATTTCATATCACTTCTTCGTCCCCAGGCGGCGGATCATGTTGGCCTTGTAGACCTCCACGCCGGGCTGGTTGAAGGGGTTGACGCCCTCAAGATAGCCGCTGATGGCGCAGCTGAGCTCGAAGAAGGTGACTATCTGCGCGAAGCCCGCCTCGTCGCAGGCCTCCACGTTCAGGCGGACGTTGGGTACGCCGCCGTCCACGTGGGCCTCCCGCACGGCGTCCGCCACCACGCGGCACACGTCGCCGAAGGTGCGTCCCACCAGCCCGCCGAAGCCGTCGGCGTTGGACGCCTCGTCGGGGACGGATATCTGCTGTCTGTCGGTGTCGAAGAGGATGGCGGTCTCGACTATGTTGCGCTCTCCGTCCTGGATCATCTGACCCATGGAGTGCAGGTCGGCGGTATACTCCACGTAGGCGGGGAACAGGCCCTTGCCGTCCTTGCCCTCGCTCTCGCCGTAAAGCTGCTTCCACCACTCGCCCATGAACCGGAAGCAGGGCTCAAAGCAGGCCAGGATCTCTATGGCCTTGCCGGAGCGGTACAGATTCTGGCGCACGGCGGCGTATATCTCCGCGGGGTTGCCCTCGGTGCACTCGTTGAGCTCCTTCATGGTCCGGGCGGCCACGGTGAGCACGTTGACTATATCTATCCCGGCCACGGCCATGGGCAGAAGGCCCACGGCGGACAGCACGCTGAAGCGGCCGCCCACGTCGTCGGGCACCACGAAGGTGGTGTAGCCCTTCCTGTCGGACAGGCCCTTGAGGGCGCCCTTCACGGCGTCGGTGGTGGCGTAGATGCGCTTCGCGGCCTCAGCCTCGCCGTACTTCTTCTCCAGCAGGTCCTTGAACACCCGGAAGCCCAGCGACGTCTCCATGGTGGTGCCGCTCTTGGAAATGACGTTGACGGAAAAATCTCTGTCGCCCAGAGTACGGATAACGTTACGGATATAGGTGGGGGAAAGGCCGTTGCCGGCGAAGAGGATCTCCACGTCCCCCTCCGGCTGCAGCATCTCGATGGCGGCACGGGCGCCCAGATATGACCCGCCTATGCCCAGCACCACCAGCACCTTGGAGTCGCTCTTTATCTTCTCCGCGGCAGCGAGGATGTCCCTGCACTCCCCGGTAAGGATCCTGTCGGCCAGGGTGAGCCAGCCGGTCTTATCGCTCTCCACGCCGGTACCTTCCAGCAGGGATCTGTGAGCCGCGGCGGCAGCCCTGAGCTCCTCATCGGTAAGGCTGCAGTATTTTTCAGTTCCGGTCAGGTCTAAACGAATCATATTCTTACACTCCGTTTTCTTTATATTTTCAACGACGGCAGCGCCGCGGGTCGATCGACGTATTTCGACGGGTTTCGTCATTCACGGCTTTTATTATATCTTATCGGCCTTTTGTTTACAACAGAAATAATAGACATAAATCAGGGGAGGACCGGCCGGTTCTCCCCTGATATTGCTGTTATTCCGTTATATTTGTCCCTGCAGAACCGGGTCTCTCCGCGGCATCCGCGCCCCGCGTCCGCAGGGCGGCGCGCCCGGTGCGACCGCTCTTTTTCGTCACTGACGGTTGAAATACGCAAGACCGCTGTCGGGGCAGAAATAGGTGCGGATGTACCCGTCTGTCGAGACGACGACGAACTCGTTGGTCTTCTCCAGATAATACACGTCGTCCCCGTCCTCCTTTTCCGTCTTGTGGAGGGCTTCGGGGTTCTGCACCACGGCGTCCGCCGCGCTCTCGTACTGCTCGGCGCTGGCGAAGCCCATGTCGATACCGTGCTTTTCGTAATGCTGATCAAGGAGCTTCCTGCTGCGGAAATAGTACTTCTGCTCGTACTGTACCGGTTCCGGCTCAGGCTCCGCGGCGTCCTGTCCGGCCGTCTGCGGCTCCGACTGCTGCGGCTGGGCCGGCGGCGCGTCCTCCACGACCAATCCACCGCCGGCGTCAGACGCGGAGAGCTCCGGGGCCGTATCGGACGCGACGCTCCCGTCTTTTTTCAAAAGCTCGCTGACGGCCGCCAGCACCACCACTATCACGACGGTGACGACGACGTTCCTCAGAAGCTG
Source organism: Oscillospiraceae bacterium (assembly GCA_016286595.1). GTDB lineage: Bacteria > Bacillota > Clostridia > Oscillospirales > Oscillospiraceae > RUG626. The sequence goes on from JAEETR010000189.1 coordinate 14,679, forward strand.
CTTCAGCTTTGTCCTGTCCATATTCTACGCCTCACACACGCCGGACGAAGTCCAGCACTATGTCGATGGCCTGCTCCGCCGCGGCGGGCGCAAAGGTCTCGAACTCGTTGTTCTCCCCCGCCCCGTCTGATATGGTGCGCAGTATGACGAAGGGGACCTGGTTTACATAACACACTTGAGCGATGGAGGCGCCCTCCATCTCGCAGGCTATGGCGCCGAAGGCGGAGGCGATGCGGCTTTTCAGCGCGCTGTCCGCCACGAACACGTCTCCGGAGGCGATGGTGCCCACGCAGACCCTGCGTCCCGTGCGCTCCGCGCACTCCGACAGAAGCCGGGACATATCCCCGTCGGCGGGGATGTGGATGAGGTCCAGGCCGGGTATCCGTCCCGCCGGGTCCCCCATGGAGGTGATGTCGAAATCGTGCTGCACCGCGTCGGAGGACACGGCCACGTCCAGGATGCCCAGCCGGTCCGTCAGGGTCCCGGCCACGCCGGTGTTGACGACCCTGTCAACGCCGAAGACCGTTATCATTGTCTGGGCGCACATGGCGGCGAACACCTTGCCTATACCGCACACGGCGGCCACCACGTCGTGCCCCTCCAGCGTGCCGGACACGAAGTCGATGCCGCTCACCGTTCTCGTCTGCGCTCCGGTAATCTTCTCCTTCAGCAGCTCAAGCTCAATGTCCATGGCCGCGATTATGCCAAGCTTCATTCCTCTTCCCCCTTCGGATAGTCAAAGCTCTCCCCGTCCGCGTTTTCAAGCACCCGCAGGTATTTTTCGCACTCTCGCTTCGCCTCGGTCAGGTCGAGATTTGCGTAATTGCCGCACTCCTTCGCCGACGCGCCGAAAACGGGCCCGTCGTAGTCGAGTATCTGCCGCAGCACCTTTTTCGTCAGCTCGAAAACGGCTTTCGGCTCCTCGCTCCGCATCAGCAGGTAAAAGCCCGTCTGACAGCCCATAGGGCCGAAATATATAACGTTTTCCGTCTTCTCCGAGTTGCGGATGAAGGTGGCGAACATGTGCTCCACGGAGTGCATGGCGGAGTTTGACATATAGTCCCCCGCGTTGGGACGGCGGGTGCGCAGGTCGTAGGTGGTCACGTCGCCGTCCTGCCGGGAGATGTAGAACCCCGGCGTCAGCACGGTGTGGTCGATCTGAAAGCTCTTTATCTTTTCCATAGAGGCTCCCGTATTATGTAAACTTATTTGAACACGGATATCTTTTTCAGTATTGACGATGCCAGATGGGACAGCAGCAGCTTGACGGCGTCGGGCACGATGTACGGCAGCGCGCACAGCGTCAGCGCACGTTTCAGGGTGCCGGGTGCGCCCCAGCTGCCGCCGCATATCGTGAACCAGGCGGTGCCGAAGCCGTAGCAGAGCAGCAGCCCCGCTATGAGGACGAGATTTTCGTCCCGTGGCCTTCTCATGACCGGCTCCGCCAGCCAGAAAACCAGGCCCGACAG
>JAEETR010000190.1 GCA_016286595.1 Oscillospiraceae bacterium
CGTCAAGACCGGCAATACGGCCGGCGTCCTTGGTGGCCTGACGCTGGGAGTCGGAGAAATATGCGGGGACGGTGATGACGGCCTCGGTGACCTTCTCACCGATGTAAGCCTCAGCGTCAGCCTTCAGCTTCTGCAGCACCATGGCGCTTATCTCGGGGGGAGCGTAGTCCTTGTTGTCGATGTGGACCTTGTAGGAGGTGCCCATCTCTCTCTTGATGGAGGCGATGGTCCTGTCGGGGTTGGTGATGGCCTGGCGCTTTGCCACCTGACCTATCATACGCTCGCCGTCCTTGGAGAAGGCGACGACGGAGGGGGTGGTGCGGCTGCCCTCGGCGTTGGCGATGACCTTGGGCTCTCCGCCCTCCATAACGGCCACGCAGCTGTTGGTGGTGCCTAAATCTATGCCTATAATCTTACTCATTGTTGTTTCCTCCTTTATCTTAGGCGTCGCCTTAGTTGGCGACTACGACCATTGAAAACCTTATTACGTTATCTCCAAGGGTGAACCCCTTTTGATATTCCTCAACTATAACGTTCTTGCCGTAATTGTCGTCCTCTATATGCCTTACGGCGTTGTGAAGATTGGCGTTGAACTGCTGCCCCACCGCCTCGATGGGGGTGACGCCCAGATTCGCGAGGATCTCGTTCATCTGCTGCATCGTCATCTCTATGCCTTTTTTGAACGCCGCGTCTTCCGTATCCTGCTTCAGCGCCCGCTCAAGATTGTCGTACACCGGCAGCAGCTTCGTCACGGTGTCGGCCCGCACGGTGGCGTACAGGGCGCTCATCTCTTTCTGGGTGCGCTTTCTGTAATTGTCATATTCGGCGGCCAGACGCAGGTATCTGTCCTTCTCCGCCTTGATGAGTTCCTCGGCGGAAGGGGCGGGAGGAGCTTCCTCCACGGTGCCGGTTACCTCCTCGGCGGGCTCCTGCGTCTCAGGCGTGACCTCCCCGGTCTCCGGGGCCGTATTCTCGTTCTCCGCCGGATTTTCGTTTTCGGCTTCGGAGTGCTTTTTCTTACCGGACATATTATCAGTCTCCCTTTATCATCAGTTTGTCGAATCCGGGCATGGCCGCGCCGCTGCCCAGCTGTCTTGACAGGTTCGCGGCGATGTAGCTCAATTTGGCGGCCACGGAGGAGTAATCCATCCTGGTGGGGCCCACAACGCCTATGATGCCCTGCATGCCGTCGCCCGCGTCGTAAAACGCCATGACCACGCTGGAATCCTTCAGCTCCTCGGTGGCGTTCTCCGGGCCTATCACCACCCGTACGTCGCCCACCCGGGGCTGGGAGTGGATCTGGCGGAGATTGCCCGCGTCGGTCAGATAATTTATGACTCTGTGGGCCTTTTCCGGATCCCGGAATTCCGGCTGCTTGAGCAGGTTCGCCTCGCCGGATATGACCGCCTCGCCGCTTCTCGCCTCAGTCAGCGTCTCGATGGCGAACTGGGCGATCACGGAGCAAAGGCCCATCACGTCGCCGGCGGCCCGCTCCGTGGAGGAGATGAGCTGGGGCGTTATATCGTCCTCCCCGATGTTGGTGAAACAGGTGTTGAACAGGGCTGACAGCCGCCGCAGAAGCGCCTCCTCAAAGGAGAACGGCAGTCTGCACAGCTTGTTGCGCACTATGTTGGTGGACAGAAGCACCACCACTATGAAGGTGTTGGTATCCACGTATATGAGGTCGAAACGCTTTATGGTGGCGGGGGAGGCCGCGATGGCCACCGCGGGGTAGCTGGTCATGTCGGAGGCGAGACGGCCGATGCTGCCCATCAGTTTGTCCAGATCCCGGCTCTGCACGTTGAGATTGGTGTCGATGTGGGCCGCCTCCACCTCGGTGACGGTCTTTTCCCGCATCAGCTCGTTCACGTACAGCCGGTAGCCCGCCGCCGTGGGGATGCGCCCGGCGGAGGTATGGGGCTGTTCCAGATATCCCTGGGCGCTCAGATCGGCCAGCTCGTTTCGGATGGTGGCGGAGGAGCAGTCCAGATCGTACTTCTGGGAAAGAGTCTTGCTGCCCACGGGCTCCGCCGTCTCCACGTACTCCTCGATAACGGCCTTGAGTATTTTCTTTTTCCGTTCACTCAGTTCCATATCCGTACCCTTTGGCAAAACGGCCTTAACCTGGCTTGATCCGTTTAGCACTCGACAACCCTGAGTGCTAAACTAAATATACCCCCAACGGCAGAGAATGTCAATAGCCCCTGCGCGTATTATCAAATTTTTAACAATTATCCCGCGGGGCAGGGCGGGAAAAAATAAAAAGGCCGGAAAAGCAGACGCTTCTCCGGCCCTTGCGGGTATGGTATTGACGATTATATCCCCGTGAGGAAGGCTTTTATGGTAGCCACGGCGCCGTCTACGCCGCACTTGGTGGTGTTCACGCACAGGTCGTGATCGGCGGGGTCGCCCCAGTTCTCACCGGTGAAACTCTTGTAATAGTTGATGCGGCCCTTGTCCAGCCGGTTGAGGCGGTTGGTGGCGGTGGCGGGGTCCTCACCGTACTCCTCTATGATGCGTTTGAGGCGCACGTCCTTATCGGCGTAGATGAACACCTTGACGCACTTGGGCATCTCCCGCAGTATGTAACCGGCACAGCGGCCCACGATGACGCAGGAGGAGTGCTCCGCCAGCTCGCGGATGACGTTTGCCTGGGCGGTAAAGGCTACGCGGCTGAGACTGTCGCCGTACTCGGGCATGGTATAGGACGCGTCGGAGGAATAGGCGGTGGTGACCAGGTTGAACAGGAAACTGTTGGAGGCCCGCTCCTCGAGCCTGTCGATATAGTCGGCGGAGATACCGCTCTTTTCAGAGGCCTTTTCTATGATTGCCTTGTCGTAGAAGGGGATACCCAGCTCCTCCGCCAGCTTCTTGCCGATCAGTCTTCCGCCGCTTCCGAAGGCGCGGCTGATTGCGATTACCTTTTTTTCCATAACAGGTTACTCCTTTCCATGGGACGGCCGTATAAATTATAGTACGTCACAGAAGAAGATATCACAGGCGCGTTGTCAGGTTGACAAAAATCTCATCGGATATGCCGCCTGTTTCGGTAATATTATAGCATATGCAAAACTTTTCTTCAAGCGATAACTTGAATTCCTCCGGGATAATCGCAGATAATCCCGGCCGCGTTCCGGTTTTCCGTCCATATGACCTAACGGGGACCCGGCGGCAGCGGGCCGGCAGGACACAATAACTATTTACAATCACGCGCAAAACTGATAAAATCGCAGTCACAAACGTGAGAACAGGTCGATCGGAACGCGTATTTTGCCGCGAAAAGCGGCGGAACGGAGAAAAAAGTGAGCAGATCCGCTTTCAGAACAGCCGATATACTTATCCCTCAGCTGGAGGACCTGACAGACTGGAGCGTCATAGCCTGCGACCAGTTCACCTCCGAGCGGGAGTACTGGGACAGGGTCACCGCCCGGACCAGGGACAGGATATCCACCCGCCACATGGTACTGCCGGAGGCGTATCTCGCGGACGGTGACGTCACGGACGCGGTGGAGTCCATCAACAGCGTTATGCGCGGGTATCTGCGCCAGGGGATTTTCCGTGTGCTGAAGGATTCCTTCGTCTACGTGGAGCGAGAGGTCACCGCCGGAGTGCGCAGGGGACTCGTAGGCGCGCTGGACCTGGATATGTACGATTTTGACAGCGCCTCTGCCCCCGCCGTACGGGCCAGCGAGGCCACCGTCATGGAGCGCCTTCCCGCCCGGGAGCAGATACGCAGGGGCGCGTCTCTTGAGCTGCCCCATATAATGGTGCTCATAGACGACGCCGACAGGACCGTGGTTGAGCCCCTCACAAAGATCCGCGAGGTCCTTACCAAGCTCTATGATTTCGAGCTGATGGAGGACGGCGGCAGGATAAAGGGCTGGCAGGCGTGCGGCACGGCTGCGCAGAGGGTGAACGAGGCCCTCGAGAAGCTGGCCGAGCGGGACGTACAGATAATAATCGGCGACGGCAACCATTCCCTTGCCGCCGCAAAGATGATATGGGAGCGCACGAAGCGGACTCTTACCGAGCAGGAGCGGGAGGACCATCCCGCCCGGTACGCTTTGGTGGAGCTGTGCAACGTGTACGACGGCGGAGTGACGTTCGAGCCTATCCACCGCATAATCTTCAACGTCGACCCGGAAAAACTGCTGGAGACGATGCGTGAGCATATCGGCGCCCGCAGCGGCTGGGAGATAAAGTGCCTTCACGCGGGCGTGGAGGAGACGATGTGCATCAAGGGCCGCAGCTTTGGCGGCATGGTGGCCACCCTTGAGGAGTTCCTCGAGGAGTACGAGGCCATGGTGGGCGGCACGGTGGACTATATCCACGACGAGGAGTCTCTCGTGGCCCTCACGGAGCAGCGTGACAGCGTGGGCTTCTTCATGCCCGTCATGGGTAAGGAGGATTTCTTCCGCACCGTGCAGTCCGACGGCATCTTCCCGAAGAAGAGCTTTTCCATAGGCCATGCCCGTGACAAGCGCTACTATCTGGAGTGCCGGAAGATCGTCCGGGACGCTGATTGAGATAATGAGAGATCCGGAGGATACAGACGTCCTCCGGGTCTTTTTTTTGATGGTTGATTGACAAATAATGGCAAATCTTGACGATTTCAGCAATAAACTGTATAATATCGAACAGAAAACAAGGGCGGAGGACGCACGATGGATAAGTACAGTATGGAAATAGCCGACATGATGGCGGAGGCCGACGCCTTCGGCCCGGCATATATGCTGGCGCGGCGCTTCACCAAGCGGGTGCTGGAGATCCCGGTGAGGGCGTCGTTCATGGCAAACGATATAGAGACACTGGACCTGTCGGTCCGTTCGGGCAACGCCCTGAAACGCAACGGTATCCGCACCATAGGCAATCTGGTGGCCTACGCGGAGTCGGGCAAGAAGCTCAAGGATATCCGGAACATGGGCGTAAAGAGCGGCGTGGAGGTGCTGGAGAAGCTCCTCGACGAGGCTTACAGGGACCTGGGCGAGAGTGAGAGAGCCGAATTCATCCGGCGGGCGGCTGAGAAGAGCCGCGCCTATATAAAGTCTGCGGAGTGATTGCGGAAAATAAAAAAGCGCGCTGCTGTGTGCAGCGCGCTTTGTGCGTTATTTACCAGTACCTTCTGGCGCCGAGGTAGGCGCCGGAGAAGTAATCGTAGCTCATGTTGTATATGTTCACGGGGTTGTTCTCGTTGTTCTCGGCGATGAAGCTGCCGCTGCCCACGTAAATGCCCACGTAGGTGGCAGTGCCGCCGCCGGAGAAATCGTAGAACACCAGATCGCCGGGCATCAGGTCGGCCTCCGCGATCTCCTGACCGCCGGCGTACATCTCAGAAGTGCGGCGGGGGATGTCGACGCCGTTCTCCCTGAAGCAGTAGTAAACGAAGCCGGAGTTGTCGAATTTGTCGGGTCCTGCGGCGCCGTACTCGTAAGGGGCGCCCTCGAGATTTTTGGCGAAGCCCACGATGAATTTGGCGGTCTCGTCCTCAATGGGGGTTATACCGCCCTCCACCTCGTCGCTGTACTCGGAGGTGTAGGTGTTGTGGGTGCCGGAGTAGATGGCGGCGAACACCGTCTCCATTTCGGCGCTGTCCCAGGGCCAGTGCCTGGGCTTGTAGCCCGCGTCGTCCAGCAGGTCCCAGCCGCTGTCGGAGCACACGTAGGTGGCCGAGTCGTATACGGCGTCCAGCTGCTCGCCGAACAGGGCGGCCTTTTCGCTGTCGAGAGAATCGCTGAAGGCGGAAGCGGTGGTCACCACCTCACCGGGATCCTTGGAGGAGGACGCGTACCAGTCAAGTATCTGACCGGCAAGTCTCGCGGCCGTGAGGGAGCTGCCGGCGGTGGCGGGATGATAGTTGTCGGAAATATCCTGCAGTATAGCGGTCAGTTCGGAATCCACCGTGACGACGGCGGGGGTCCCGCTGTCGGGCTCGGTGGTCCCGCCGGTGCCGGAACCGGCAGTGCCGGCGGCCGTTTCGGCCCCGCCGGATACGGGTTCGGGCGTCGTGCTGACGGGAGTGGGGACGAACACGTTCTCAGCCGCGGACACGAGAGAATCCGCGGAGGCGTCCTTGCCGGTATAGAGACTGTACAGAAGGGAGGAGGCGCTCTCGTACCAGGTCACGCTGCCCTTGCCGTCGGCAGTGAGTCGCACCCTGGCGGGGCACCCCTCGACCTGGGTGTCGGATGTCTCCGACCAGAGACCGTCGAACCCGGAGATGTCCGTCAGAGCGGAATCGTCGGATTTCGTGGCTCGCAGCTCGTAGTCGCTGCCGCCCAGACTGTACTTCACCCGCGCTGTTTCGCTGGTACCATGAGTGATAACGGCGTAGCCGATGTCCACCGCCTTGGCGGGGGCGGACAGGCTGATGCCCGTGAGCAGCGCAAGACCGCTCTTGTCGGTGTCGGTCACGCTGACGGCGGGGGCGTCGTCGGAACCGGAAGCGGGCTCGTCCTGCTTCTCCTCCGCCTTTTTGCAGGCACAGAGCGTCAGACACAAAGACAATAACAGAATCAATATTATCAGTTTTTTCATAGTGATCTCCGTTCCGCCCGGACGGTATCGCGGTCGTGTCCGTCCCGGGGCTTCACAGTATAAGACGCATTTTCCGGTAAAAAAGTTTCCTGAAGCTTATCAGTACCTGCTTATCTCGAGACTTTCGTCATCCTGGCCCTTCTCAACGGCCCGGATGACGGCGGTGTAGCAGTAGGCTTCGCTGACCTGTACCGTAACGGCCTCGCCCACGCGTCTGCCCAGCACGGCCTTTCCGAGGGGGGACTCCTTGCTTATGAGGTTTTCCATGGGATTCTGCCGCAGGGTGGTGACGAGGGTGATGGTGTTCTCCTCCTGCTCGTCCTCAAACCAGAGCGTAACCCTGTCGAAAAGTTCCGCCACGTCAGCCCTGCCCGTGCCAACGTCGATCACAACGGCTGTGCGGATCATGTTCTGCAGGTAGCGGATGCGGCTGTCGTTGCGGTTTTTCTCCTGCTTGGCGGCCTTGTACTCGAAGTTTTCGCTGAGGTCGCCGAAGCCCCGGGCGATCTGCACCTGCTCGATGAGCTTCGGGCGCAGCGTAAGCGTCCGGTACTCCAGTTCTTCCCGCATTTTTTTGATGTCGACTTCGGTCAGTTCGTCGTGCATATCATACCTCGAATTGAGGCGGCAGGAACACCTGCCGCCTCTCGTTTTTATATTTTTTGTCCGGTGATCAATAGAACGTCGCTATCTCGGGATTGGGGACCTCGGCGGGAGCGACGCTGTCCACCATCAGCACGGGACCCTTCCGTCCGCCGTAGGCAAGGTGATGCTTCACCTTTATCTTACCGGTGACGGTGGCCCAGGTCTTGGACTGCATGCCCGTGC